>NZ_JANSIO010000449.1:0-9431 GCF_047462195.1 Synechococcus sp. R3-13
CATTCCTCCCGACCCTCGCCCTGTGGGCAGAGGGCAGGGCTCCTGTGGCTTCTAGCTGAATCTCTAGCGGACGGAGTAGGCTGCTGAGACGGCAGGCAACTGCAGGGAGAGGGATCCCAGCGGGGCCAAGGTGGTGCCGGGGTAGTAAAAAGCGAGGATTTGCGCCGCGTTAAACCCCTGCCGAGCCAGGGTATAGGAGCCGTACTGGCTCAAGCCCACCCCATGGCCGAAGCCGCCGCCGATAAAGCGATAGCCCGCCAATCGCTCCCCTTGTTTGAGAGGCTCTATCCGAAACAGGGTGCTGTACAGGCGGGGAAAAGCCAAGCGCACCTGATCTTTGCGCAAAAGAATGGAGTGGATCCCTTCTGCCGTCTGCAAGTCCAATTGCATCGCCTGCACCCGGCCACTGGCGGAGCGCTCCAGGATCTGCATTCCCGCGATGCTGCTCCAAGTGGGCATGGGGATCCCTAGGTAGTCTTGGCCGGCCCGCAACTGGGTGTTCAGCTCCTCCAAAGATAGGGAGAACTCCCAGCGGAATAGGCGGGATACTCCTGCTTCGTTGAAGCCCTCTCGCTGGGCCAAAAACGCCTGGAAGCTGCTCTCCTGCCGCAAATCCAGGGGCTTACCCGGTTGATGGCGCTCCTCGCCCTGCGGAGCACGATGGGCAATATCCGCTTGCGGGCGTAGGTAGGGGCGCGGATCCCCGTCCCAAACGTCTTCAAAGGCCGCCGAGACGCCACCGTTGGTGGAAGAATAAACGGCATCCACCAGCTCGCCGTTGTAGGTGAGCACCAGGCTGCTGGTCTGGCGAATGGCCTCGTCAGCCCGCGGGTGGGTTCCGGTCAATCCCTTGTAAACCTGGCAGTGGGTATTGGCACAGAGCTGATAATCGTCAACCTGAAAGCGGTGGAGGTTCTTGAGGGCGTAGGTGCGCGCCAGGATCGCCTGGGCAGCCATGGCGGCAAAGGGAGCCCCCGACCCCACCTCGTGGGGAACTACCCCCCGCAAATAGGTTTCCAGAGGCACGGCATTGACCACAGTGTAGCTGCCGTAGGCATTGGGCTGAAAGGTGATGGATCCGGCATAGTAGTGGTCGTTCACCCGTAGATAGCCGGCATCAGAGGTCACCCTGAGGCGGGTGCGGTGGTAGCGAAAGTGTTCATGGATCCAGCTCAGCTCCGCCCGTTCTCGCCGCTCCTGCACCTCGAGCCGCACATGGGGGATCCCTTCCTTCTGGGCATACTGCTGAATCTGGATCAGTTGTTGCGGGGTGTAGGCGCGGTTGGCCCACACCTGCCATTCTTGCGGCTGGGCGATCTCGGTGCTGATGCCCAGAGACTGCCAATGGTTGGCGTTGGCCTCGGCACTCTCAAAACTTTTGTGGCTGCTGAGGATTAGACGGTATACGGTTTCCGGGGTGGTCAGGGCGCGATTGACAATGCCGATGCTGACCCGAGGCGTTCGCTGGGTCTGGGTGCTGCCGTCTGCTTGAGGGAATTCCAGGGTGAGAAGGGATCCCGTCGGCGCCGCCAGCTCCACTTGATCCGTCTCAGAACGGCCAAAGCGTTGCACAATGCCTATGTGCAGGATTGGGTTTTCGGGGGTGGCCGCCGTGGCAAAGGTCTCTTCGCCAACGCCGGTCGCGTCGGCGGCATGGAGCGCCAAGGCCGTCAGCAACAGGCCCAAGCCGGAAATGAGGGTGCTCTGTTTGCAGGACGAAGTCCTTGAAAACCGGCGAGGTTTGGCAGTGGGAGGCTGACAACTGGCCATGGCCGCTTTATCCTAAAACACACCCTGTCGATTTTACCCCCATCTTTTTTGGCCTACCTGCAGCGGTTGCGTCAGCAGTGGGGAGCACCATGGATGCTTTTCCTCGCATGTCTGTTCCCGACGACGGGTTCCCAATCGCCACGGCGGGACGCCGCCCCTCTTTGCACAAGGGATCCGGCTGGAGGCTGGGCTGGGATCCCACCCGTTCCCCTTTTGTTGCGCTGGTGGGGGGAGAAGCCTGGGCGCTGGAGCTCACTCAGGAGGAGTGGCAAGCGTTTGTGCAGGGGGTGCAGCGCCTGCAGCAGGATATGGAGGCCATCGCCTCCCAACTGATGGCGGAGGAGGGCATTACGCTGGAGCAGACTTGCCCTGCTTTGACGTTGATTGCCAGCGGCAGCGCCACCGCCTGGGGCCTCTACGTGCAATTGCATCAAGGCCGGCGCGGAGAAGGTTTTTGGCCTGCTGATGTTGTCCCTGAGCTATGCCAGGCCCTCGCCCAATGCTTTCAGGAAGCTCTCTAGCCCCCTGAAGCCTGCAGTCTGGATCCCTGCCCAGGGTTTTTGGGGCGAAGCTACAACCCCTTGATTCCCTTCAGCGCCTGAGAGAACCGATGGATCTGCACCATCTGCACACTTACATTCGTCCCCAACAGCTTGAGGACTTGACCGCATGGGATCCCGGCTGGAACTGGCTGGCCGGGGGGACTTGGCTCTTCTCACAGCCGCAACCCCACCTGCGGGGACTGATCGATTTGCATCCTCTGGACTGGAACGAGCTGGAAATCAGCGCAGAAGGGTTAAAACTGGGGCAACCTGTACCTTCCGGCAACTGTTGCAATACGATTGGCCACCCCATTGGCCAGGGATCCGCGCCCTGTGCGAGGGAATGGCGTCTTTGGCCTCTTTTAAGGTGGCCCACTTGGCAACGATAGGGGGAAATCTCTGCCTGGCCCTGAGTGTCGGTGTCGTAGCACCCGTGTTGATCGCTCTTGAGGCCACCTACACGCTGATCGATCTGCAGGGATCCCTGCGCCACATCCCCGCTCAGGACTTTCAAATCGGCCCCCAACAAACTCTGCTGCAGCCGGGCGAAGCCTTGCGATCCATCTGGATCCCGGCCCAACGGCTGCGCGGCCCCAGCACCTTTCAGCGGCTCGGCATCACCCAAACGGATCCCGCCTTGGTGATCGTCGCTGGATCCCGCGATCCCGACTCAGGCGATTATCGCTTCGGACTCAATGCTGCCCTTTCACCCCCACAACTGGTGCGGCTGGGATCCCGGCCCGATCCAGAACATCTTCCCCAACTTTTGGCAGAGCAAGCCCACGGCTGGATCGCGGATTTTCGGGCCAGCGCCCTTTACCGCCAACGCATGAGTGAGGTATTGATTCGCCGCTGTATAGACATCTTGGGCTAATCGGGGTATTGCCCCATCCCAACAGGGGGCTGAGAACGACGTACTCATCCTGCCAAAGCTCCCGCCGCTCTGAAAGTAAAGGTTTTAGGCGTGGGTCAGTGCCCCAGTTTGAATCGAAATGACCATAAGTCTGACATTCCCGTCCATAGGATTGAGATAGCCACAGGCAAAAATTCATCTGTTGCTGTTCCAAAAATGGGTAACACATAAAAGTTTGGGGCAGTAGCAACTGGCAGTGTCACCCCATAGACAGCCGCGAAAACAGTTCACAGTGAACTCAGATTTATCTGGCCTTGAAACTTGAAGCCAGTTTACAAAAAATTTACCTACAGTTGATATCCAGTGGGGTTTTGGATTCAGGAGTTCACATGATTTGATGAGGAAAGTTTTGGGTCTGCGAAGGGTAACCTGAGACCAAGAAAAGGCTTGAATACCAGGGCAAGATCCTTCGGGTTTAGCCGGGTGCCTGATTTCTCCCAAAGTGGGGCTGAGGCTGTCATGAATCGGTTTTCCCTTCATGAAGTCTATCTCAGGAGAATCCTTTTCCGTCTGGCCACTGCAGCTCCTCGTGGCATGACATTGATCGAGTTGCTTGTGGTCATTGTGATTGTCGGTACTCTCTGCGCGGTGGCCATTCCCAACCTGCTTAACCACATTCGCCGTTCCAGAGTTGCTGAAGCCCAAACAGCTTTGGCGACCGTTGGCCGTGCTTCGGAAATCTTCCGCATGGACTTTACGGTTTATCCCTCCGGCTACGCCGATATTGAATTCGGAGGGATCCACGGGGATCGCTATTTACAAGATCCCTGGCAAGCCTACAACTACCGTCTTCCCGAAGTTGTTCCTCCCACACCTGGCCCAAGCGGCATTCGTTGGATGACTGAGTCTTACACCTACACAACTGCTGGTGGGGATCCCCTGCGCTGTGACATTGGCCTCGGGGATCGCCAGCAAGAGGTTCTGGTCTCTGGCTACGACCTGCACAACTCCTGCAACCTCTATCATTGACTTGCCTGGGCGAGATTTGGCGGCTTGAGGAGACGGGACTGGGCGGACTTGAACCGCCGACCTAGCGCTTAGGAGGCGCTTGCTCTATCCATCTGAGCTACAGCCCCTTGTCGGACATCCTACCGATCTTAGCCCCCATCCCAGATTACAGCCCTTTTGCAGATGAAGTGGTGCTCAGCCAATTCTTAACGCGCTCCGACTGGGGTTGGTGTTATTCTGAGAGCGCCTTTGAGGGAGGGCGGAGCTTTGTCTGGCGATTTGCTGATCCGAAATGCTGAGCTGCTGGTGCCGGAAGGGGATCCCTGGCGGGGAGATGTGCTGGTGCGGGAGGGGCGCATTGCCCAAATCGGCCCAAACCTCTCGCCAGAAGGGGTGGCCAAGGTCATCGACGCCGAGGGCCATACCCTGATGCCGGGGGTTATCGATCCCCAAGTTCACTTTCGCGAGCCTGGCCGCGAGCACAAAGAAGACCTGCAGACGGGATCCTGGGCCTGTGCCCGGGGCGGGGTGACCAGCTTTTTGGAGATGCCCAACACCGACCCGCTGACGATTGACCAAGCGACGCTGGATGACAAGCTGGCCCGTGCGGCCAGCAAGTGTGTGGTCAATTACGGCTTTTTTATCGGGGCCACTGCCGATAACTTAGAAGAGTTGCAAACGGTGCAGGGAGCCTGTGGCATCAAAATCTTCATGGGATCCATGCATGGGCCCCTGTTGGTGGATGATCAGGCGGCGCTGGAGCGGATTTTCGGGGAAACGGATCCCAACTTTTTAATTGCCGTCCATGCCGAAGATTTGTCTCGCATCACAGCTCGTAAGGCCCTGTTTGCCGGACGCACAGACGTAGCTGTTCACTCGCAAATTCAGGACGAGGAATCGGCCCTGATCGCCTCACGGCGGGCTTTGGACTTGGCCACCCGCTACCGCCATCGCCTACACATTTTGCACCTCTCCACCGGCCTAGAGGTGGAGCTGCTGCGCCAGCACAAGCCAGCTTGGGTGACGGCAGAGGTGACCCCCCAACACCTACTGCTCAGCACCGCCGATTACGCTCGTCTGGGATCCCTGGCCCAGATGAACCCCCCCCTGCGGGATCCCGCTAACCTGGCCCAACTGTGGCAGGGGCTGCACGACGGGATCCTGGATTGCATTGCCACCGACCATGCCCCTCATACTTTGGAAGAAAAGGCTCAGCCCTATCCCCACTCCCCTTCCGGTATGCCCGGCGTGGAAACCGCTTTGCCTCTGATGTTGACGGCAGCCCAGCAGGGGCGTTGTACGCTGGCGCAGGTGGTGCGGTGGATGTGTGAGGCGCCGGCCCGCCTCTACGGGATCCCTAACAAAGGACGACTGCAAGTGGGCTACGATGCTGACTTGGTGTTGGTGGATCGCCATACCCCCAAGCCGGTGCGGCGAGAAGAACTGTTGACCAAATGCCGCTGGAGCCCCTTTGAAGGGTGGGAGCTGGTAGGCTGGCCACTGCTAACCCTCGTGGGCGGGCAGATCGCCTTTCAAAATGGCCGTGTGGATCCCTCGGTGCGGGGAAAGGCCCTGCAATTTCAGCGCTAGCCAGGGATCCCTGGCGTTCTATCTATTCCATCTAAAAGTCATCATCCATACCCTGGCAAACTGTTGGCCAAGATTGGGATCCCGAGATCTGTCTCCTTTCTAGGCTCTAGCGTTCCGCATCACCGAGGGGAGCGGGCTCCATCACCAGAGGCGCTGCGGTTCTATTCACCTTGCAGGGCAGAATGCGGTTTAGAAAGCCGAGGATCCCCCAAACCCAACTGACGGTGATCACCCAAAAGATCCACAGCCCGCTTGCCCACGGTTGCGGCAAGTCCAAGGCCATCCCCCCAATCATCGGGCCAAGGGCAAACCCCGCCGACCAACAAAGAGAGTTGACCGACAGATACACTCCCCGCAAGTGATCCGGTGCCAAATCCGCCACCAAAGCAGAGGCAGAGGGGTTGTAGCTCACCAACGCCAAAGAGAGCACCGCCAGCGCCAAGACTGCCACCACCGACCCCAACCCCGCCGCCAGACCGCTAAGCCAAACCAAGAGAAATCCTACCCCCCACATCAGGGCGGATCCCTGCAACCCTTGAATGCGCGTCCGGCGATTCAGCCAACGGGCCACCGGCATCTGCAGCAGAGCAACCAAGGCCCCATGTAAGGCAAACAAAATGCCGATTTGCACCTCTGGGATCCCTACCCCATTGCGGAAGTAGAGGGGCATGCTGCTGCTGAGCTGAGCGACATAGGTGGTGAACAGGATATTCGACAGGCCAAACACCAAGAGGGAGCGATCCCTGAGAGCGGTTTTCCAACCTGCCAACACCGGCTCTGCTGCCGGACAAGTCGCCCGAGTTTCCCGGATAAAAAACCAAAGCACCGCCAGAAAGATCAGAAAAGTGACACCATCGATCACAAACAAGAGCCGATAGGCCCCCGTCAGAGCCACCAGCGTGCTGGCCATAGCCACCCCAAGGCTGAGGCCCAAGTTGTCCCCCAGACGGTTGAGGGCGTAGGCTTCGTTGCGCTGCTCGCGGGTGGTTAGATCCGCTACAATCGCTTCTGCAGGCGGCCAGTACAACCCCTGCCCCAAACCTGCAGCCACATTGGCCAGAGCAAAACTCCAGAAGTTATGGGAGAGCGCAAACCCAAACGACCCCAAGCTGGAAATGGCCAGGGAGAGGATCAAAGTGGAGCGGCGCCCCCAAGCTCCATCGGCCATCGAGCCGCCCAGGATGCGGCCAAACACCCCGGCAAAAGCCATAATGCCCAGCCCCAAGCCCACTTGGGTGGCGGTCAGCCCTACCTGATTGACAAAAAAGAGGGTGGCATAAAACAGGGTAAAGCCGGTTCCGGTTTGGGAAAGCAGCCGACCGACAAAGATTAGCCAAACCTGAAAACTGAGCTTCGGCCACCAAGAAGGGATCCGCATGTTGGGTGCAGTGGGGGAGGGCCTACCTAGCCTACGGGATCCCGTTCACCGACGCCAGGGCAAGAACCCTGCTCCGACTCTGACAGGTAAGCTGAAAATCTGCCAAGCCAAGCCTGATGTTCGTTACCGGAAGGCTCTTCACCCAGCGAACCAGCAGACAGGGCAACCCATTCCCCCAACTCCAGATATTCGCTCAACAGCCGCGCCAACTTATAAACTCGATAATCGAGCTGCACCAAGCTACTTTTCATCTGCCCCAAAACACCCAGTCCTCTTCTAAGCCGACTCAACGCTTTTCCCAAAACTTGCTGAGCAGGAAGCCAGTCCCTGCCTCGCCACAGCCGAGCCGTAGCTCCCTTTTGCCCACAACAGGGTGCCTGTAGCTCAGCCGCAGACCTGGACAAGGCTGGAAAAAGCTGTGCCTTACAGTCCTAACATTAACAATCGTAAAACAATTGCAAATAAAAAGTCATCCACCTGCTTGCCTTGCAGGAGCTAACCCAAGCGCTAGACCAAGAGAGCCAAGGTTTTTTTAACTCAGCACAGGTGTCTTTGGGGCAAGGGATCCATCCGACAAGCGCTAACCGGCTGCTAGTTGCTTCTAGCTGACGGCCACGGGCGACTTAGCCGCAGCAGCAGCGCGATTTTCCTCTTCCTCAGGGGGGACAACGGCAAACTCGATGTGGTTGAGCAGGGTGGTCACGAAGGCGAAGAGCAGGAAAGGCAGAGAAATCACCAAAATCAGGGCAATGGTGAGAAAAGCGTAGAGGGGGCTATTCATCAGGGAGAGGGCAGCGGCCAAGCTGGCAAAGATGACAATCAGCCAAATGATGATCTGGCCGTAGATATCTCCAAAGGAGAGGGTACAGGTGAAGCGGTAGCGGGTGTGAGTGTTCATGGCAGTTCCTCTGGATAGCCTGGATGGTTTGATCCTAAGGGCAGATCAAGCCTCAGCCTGAGAAATATGTCGAGATTTTAGACGAGAGACGAGAAGATGCCTCTCTTTGCTAAGAAATATCTCAAGAATCGGCTGAGAAAGAGGGGATCCGCCGTCTGGAAGGAGGCAGGATGCTACCCTCAAGATTGGGAACCGTTTCTTGCAGGCAGCAGCCATGTGTATTTGTATTCACTGCTACTACGTGGATCGCTGTACCACCTACCATGCCGTGGAAGCGCAGCATCAGCAACCTCATCTCACACTGACGCCGGATTTTGAGCCGCAGGGCCCCCAGATCAATGTCAATATCCGCAATGGGGGCACCGAGATGGAATGGGATGTGGTGGGCTGCCAGAGCTTTCGCGAGGAACGGAACAAATGGGCGCGACTTCGTCCCTATGAGGCGGTTCCCACGTAAGATCCAAGAGCGGCCTGGATTTCCAGGGAGTTTCTTGCCCGGCCAGGTTAGAACTCTTCAGTTTGGCAGTTCGGCTCTCCCAGTCTGAGAGGTTTGATGGGGGCTGGAGAGGTTTTTATCGAGTTTCGAGAGATTGGAAGACTATGATGCTGGCCTCAAGCCCTACAGCGCTGCCAGTGGATGCCCGTCAACAGGTGAGCCAATTCATGCAGCGCCTACAAGATGACATCTGTGCCCGTCTGGAGGCCCTAGACGGAAAAGCCAAGTTTCGGGAAGACCGTTGGGAACGCCCTGGAGGAGGGGGCGGGCGCTCGCGGGTCATTCAGCAGGGAGACGTGTTTGAGCAGGGGGGAGTCAATTTTTCCGAGGTGTTCGGATCCCATCTGCCCCCTTCGATTCTGAAGCAGCGTCCAGAAGCGGCAGGGCATCCTTTCTACGCCACAGGCACGTCTATGGTGTTGCATCCTCGCAACCCCTATGTGCCGACGGTACACCTGAACTATCGCTATTTTGAGGCGGGGCCGGTTTGGTGGTTTGGGGGCGGGATGGATCTCACCCCCTATTACCTGTTTGAGGAGGATGCGGCCCATTTTCACCGCACCGCCAAGGCAGCCTGTGACCGCTTGGATCCCGCCTACTACCCGGTTTTCAAGATTTGGTGCGATCGATACTTTTTCCTACCCCATCGCGGCGAGGCGCGCGGTGTTGGCGGCATTTTCTTCGACTATCAGGATGAACGCCCTGGGCTTCTCTATCGGCCCGAAGGTCAGGCGGAAGGGGATCCCGAACAACTGGCTTCTGAGCCACCATCGTTACAGGTGCGGGTGGGATCCCGCAGTTGGGAACATCTTTTCCAGTTGGTGCAAACCTGTGGCGACGCCTTCTTGCCGGCCTATGTGCCGATTGTGGAGCGGCGGCAGGGGATGGAATGGGGG
>NZ_JANSIO010000450.1:0-5377 GCF_047462195.1 Synechococcus sp. R3-13
TCAGGGTTTTGGGGGTTAGAGGCATGCTCTCTCTCTTGGGGATCCGACATTGCGGGCAATGGCGGAGCAGGATCCTCACCTTGGGGCAACCAAACTTGGAAATGCGTCCATCCATCCGAGCTGTTGACGGAGATATTCCCCCCCATATGCTCCACCAGTTGCTTCACCAAAGCCAGCCCCAGGCCGGTGCCGCCGTGCTTCCAGCGATCCGATTGCGGGATCCGGTAAAACTTCTCGAAGATGCGGGGCAGCTCTGGCTCTGGGATCTCGCTGCTGTTGCTGCAGACGAAGAGGATCCCCTGCCCTTCTGAGACAGCCCGCAGGTGGATGGATCCCTCGGGGGCCGTGTACTTGATGGCGTTGTGCAGCAGCTCGCGCAGAATGCGCCCCAAGCAGGTGGGGTCGGCCCAAAGCGAGGGGATCCCTGCCTCCAGGTGCAGTTGCAGGTGTTGATGTTTGGCTTGGGCCAAAGGCTGAGCCCCGTCCAGCAAATCTTGTAAATACCGCGGCAGAAAAATATTCTCTGGTTGCAGCAGATACGTCCCGGCTTCCAGCCGTCGCATATCCAGCAGGTCGTTGATGAGCTCGATTTGCCGGTTGCACTCTTTCAGGGCAATGGTGAAGTAGTGCCGCTGTTTCTCGGGGTTATCGCGGGTCATTTGCAGCATTTGCAAGGCCATGCGCACATTGGTCATGGGGGTGCGCAGCTCGTGGGAGACGGTGCTGAGGAAATCATCCTTCAGCAGATTCAGCCGCTCCAATTCCTTCACCTGCGCTTGGGCTGCTTGGTACAAACGGGCTTGGCGAATGGCCAGGGCACATAGGTTGGCCACCTGATAGGCCAGTTGAATCTCGTCTTCGGAAAACTCTTGCTCCGGCAGCCGCTCCAACAGCAAAGCTCCCAGCCGCTTCTCTTTGTCCCAAAGGGTGCAGGCCAGCAGCCGCACCCAGCGTCCTTCCTTCCGACAACAGCAGTGGATTTTCCATTTCTGCTGTGAGGAAGAATGGGACTGCAGCAGGCGCAAGAACTCCGGGTCACTGGCGTAGTCTGGCCCATGCAAGGGATCCGCCCTGTCGCCCTGAGCTGCATCAGAAGAGAGAAGGGGGGAGTAGCAGTAGCCAGGGATCCAGGTTGACCCATCTTCTAAAAGCAGCAGGACTTGGCAGCAGGTTAGGCCTAGTGCCTCGGCAAGGGCTCTGACCACTTCTTCAAGAATTTCCCCCTCGTTTAGGCTGACCACCATCCGGCTGCTGATGGCGCGCAGCACCCCCTCAAAATGCAAGGCTTGCTGCAGCTTGGCCGTGCGCAGCTCCACCTGGGCTTCCAGCTCCCGGTTGAGGGCTTGCAACTGTTGTTCTGCCCGCTTTTGCTCGGTGATCTCCCGCCCCACCGATAGGATCTCCACCAGGCGGCCTCGGCTGTCGAAAATGCCCTGATCTACCCAGCTAATCCAGCGGGACTGGCCGTTTTCTCCGGGATACTCCCGCTCGCTGCAGTAGAAAGGATGCTCAGGCGTGAGAGCAGCAAAAGCTTGCAACACCTTAGCCTGCTCTTCTTCCGGCAGCCGATCCCGCCAAGGTTGGCCCACCACCTCCTCTGCCCGCCGACCGAAGAAGCGCAAATAGGCAGGATTGACATAGGTGATGCAGGTATCGGGCCGAAAGCGACAAATGAGCTCCGTCTGCTGTTCCACCACGGCGCGGTATTCTTGCTGCTGCTGCCAGAGACGATCCAGCAGGGCCTGCTGAGCTGCTGCCGCCTGCTGCCAGGCTTTGGTTAGCGTCTGCACCTCCTGGATGGGGCCGGGATCCAAAGGAGGCCAGGGCTGGAAACCGCTTTGGATAAATTGCTCGGCTACTTGGGTGAGGCGGCGCAGGGGACGGGAGAGAGCTTCGCCGAGGAGGATCCCTGTCCCCAGCATGCTCAGCAATAGCCCACCCCCCAGCAGCGCAGCCTGTTGGGCGCTCCGATGGACTTCGGCCAGAAGGGTTGCCTCTGGGATCCCATGCACAAAATAAAAGCCCAGCCTCCCTTTACTCTGGAGGGACTCCACCTCCACCCAGTAGGGGATCCCGCCAACCACGAGGCGCAGCGAATTCTGAGAAGAGGCCGTCTCCCAGGAGCCCACCTGCTCTTGCACAGCCACCAGCAGCGGATGGGGAGCAGGCCCCGCCGTACTGGCCACCACCTGTCCTTCCTCGTCCAGCAGAAAACTCACCTCTGCAGGAGAACGGCCTTCCATCTGTTCCAGAAAGGCTTGAAGCTGCCGGACGGAGAGGGAAGCCACTAAGCTGCCGTAAACCCGCCCCCCCGAGTCGGTCAGGGATAGGGACGTCATGATCAGCCGCTCTGGATCCTGGGCAGGAAGCTCCGCAAAAAATCGGGTTACCACCCAAGTGTCGCGGATCCCTTCCGACTGCAGGAGCTGGGGAAACCAGAACAACCGCCTCAGATCCACAAAGCCTAACTGCCTCCTCAGGCCAGTGGGATCCCCTGTCTCTGGATCCCGTTGGCGGCTCTGGGCGGATCCCGGCAACAGGCCGAGTGTATGGTAAGTCCAAATTGATCCATCGGCGTGGCGGCGGGCGATCACAAACCCCCCTTGAGCCGAGACAAAGCCGACATAGCTGAGCTCAGGAAATGGCTGCAACTGGCGGGCAAAGTGAGCTTCCAAAAGCTCTAGATCGGCTGGGCTGGGGGTTGTCAAATCGGGCAGCAGCCCCCCCCTCACTGCCCCTTGATTGAGGACATTGATCTGAAGGGGAATTTGCAAATATCTGGCAAGATGCTCTTCGGTGCGGTCGGTAACTTCCCGCCTCAGTTGCTCCGTCAAGCGCAGCGCCAGGTGTCGCCCGCCCTGCCAGGAGAGATAGGCCACTCCCCCCACTCCCCCTGCTACTGAGAGCACTAGGGGCAGCAGCAACGCCACCCGCAAAGGAATGGAGCGGAAAGGCCAACGGGATTGCACTTCAGAAGAACTAGGGGAAGACGGCATGGGATCCCTCACAGAACCTCAGGCTTGGGGAGGTTCCAAAGCCCGCTGCAGAGTGCCAAGGCCGATCTCGGCCGCAATAGCCAGAAGGGCCACTGGAACCGCCCCCACCAGCAAGATGGCGTTGTCATAGAGAGCAAACCCTAGGGTAATGAAAGTACCCAGCCCTCCTGCGCCGATAAACGCTGCCAGAGTAGCACTGGCAATCACCTCAATGGTAGCCGTTTTAACACCGGCCAAGATCACCGGCAAGGCCAAAGGGATCTCCACGTGCCGTAACACCTGGCCAGGAGTCATGCCCATGCTCAGGGCAGCTTCCCGCAGGGCCGGCTCAAGGCTGCGGAAGGCCACATCCGTGCTGATCAGAATGGGGGGCAACGCCAGAAGGGTTAGAGCCACAACTGCCGAACGGAAGCTGAGGCCGAAATAGGGGATGGCCAAAAACAAAATGGCCAAACTGGGGATCACCCGCAGGCTGCTAAACGCATTGATCACCACCAGGGAAAGCATCTGGGAGCGGGAGCTGAAAAAGCCCAGCGGCAAACCCAACAGCAGCCCCATTCCCAAAGGCACCGCCACCAGTTGCAGGTGTTGGACGAAGGCTTGAAACAGCGTGTCGCTGTGGTTCTGGGCGTAGCTGAGGGAGCGGGCCAAAAGGCTCATTGCCAATCCGAGTTGCCGTCTGTATCCTGCCTATCTTCCCTAATGGTGTCTGGATCCCTGCTTGGGGGGTGGTTGGCTTCTCGCTCTTGCAAACGGCGGATTTGGGAGCGCACCTGCAAAGCAATCTGTAAAGCAGTCTCTAGGATACGACCCTGTTCGCTGGCCTGCTCGCTCACCTGCAGAGCTGTCAAAGCTGCCAAGTTATCGCCGAAGAACTCGCTCTGCTGCTCGATCAGGTCTTCGTTTTGCCGCAAGATCCGTTCGGTTTTCAAGGCGCGAATGAGATCGGCCCGGGTCAGCTTCAGGGCTTCGATCACCTCAGCCCTCTGAGCCAGCTTCACCTCGGGGTTGCCCGCTTCCACCAACTGGTCGTTGACGTGGATGGCCTGGATGATTCGGTTGTAGCGATCCACTTCCCCCAGCAAGTTCAACAGCAGCGGCATGCGGCGGCTGCGGAAAATCCAGTAGGCTTGGCCCAGAGCGGCAATGGCCGCCAGGATCCCCCATTCCACCGGCCAAGTGCCCCAAGTGGCCTGTAGGCCAGGGATCCAAATCCGCCCCACCAGAGTCAGCAGGGATCCCCCTGTCCAGAAGGTCAAGAAACGCAAGAACAAGTCCAGCGTCACCAGCAAGCGTAGGAGATCCCAGAAGGCGGAGAACTGGCGCAGACGGTCTTTAAAACGACGAACGGGCCGAGGCCGATACAACCAAGCCACCGGCACTTGAGAGAGGCTTTCAACTTGAGCTGGGGAGATGATCAGCTCTTGTAAGTCCCGCTGCATCGCCATTTGCTCTGCTGAGGCTGGGAAGTTTTCCCATTGTACTTGCGACCTTGAGCAGCTTGGGCTTGCTCAGGGATCCCTTCCCAGAAGGGAAGCTGCCTGGCCAAGTCTCGATAGAATGGGGTTCGCTGGGCTGTTTGCGTCTTCACGCCCTCGTGCTCACGTTGTAGGGCAACAGTGAGACACAAGACAGCTCGTCAAACGCAAAGGAGAAGAGCAGGGTGACCAGCCAATTGCGCCAACTGAAGGCCCATCTCGCTGAACCGGAAAACTTTGCCCCCTATGGACAGGTCATTTGCCCCACTCCCGATCACAAACCCTTCGACAGTCAAGATGCTCAGTTGTTCTTGAATCAAGGGCAGCCCCGCTTTTACATCATGCGCTTGCCTCGCCGCGGCCTCAAGTTTACTCAGATCACCCACCACATCCGCTGCACCCAGTGCCTGGGATCCCTGAATGGCAAGGAGTGGTTTATTGGTGTTGCACCGCCTGCCGATGAGCTGCACGTGGATCAGATTCAAGCCTTTCGGGTGCCTGGGGATCGCTTTATCAAGCTGGAGATGGGCACTTGGCATGCCGGCCCCTATTTTGACCACGAAGAGTTCATCGATTTCTACAACTTGGAGCTGGCCGACACCAACATCACCGATCACGAAACCATAAACTTACTCCAAACCTACAACCTGGAGTTCCAGATCACCCCCTGACAAGCTTTTGGGGATCCCTTGTCAACTTTCTCGTCAATCGGGCAAAAAGCAGCATTGATCATTGATCACAGCAATCTTTCGCTTGAGCGCAAGAAGAGTTGTGGGGATCCGTACTCCACTATGGGTGGAGAGAGAAAGTGGGCTTGGATCCCAGTCCTAGTGGATGTAGCCGACTTGGGTGAGCGTTCCTTGACTTGGGCTTAACAAAGGAGGGGCGCGGGGAGCTATAAGT
>NZ_JANSIO010000451.1:0-849 GCF_047462195.1 Synechococcus sp. R3-13
GCGGAGCTTGTTCGAGAAGAAGCGGATTTCATTCGAGCCCAGGGGGTGCCTTTGGTGTTGGCGGATGTGCCGCCCATTGCTGCGGCGATTGCCCAGGCTGCTGGGATCCCTTGCTGGATGGCCAGTAATTTTGGCTGGGATTTCATCTATCAGGAGTATGGCCCGGAGTTTCAACCGTTTGTGGCCTGGATCCAGGAGCTCTACGGGCAGTGCGACCTTCTATTTCGCCTGCCTTTTAGCGAGAGCATGGTCGCGTCAGCGGTGCGGAGCACTAGCGCCTTCCCGCGTCAGCAGGAGGTGGGGCTGACGGGATCGGATCCCCGCTACGGGCCGGAGGAGGTTGCCGCCCAGTTGGGGTTACACCCGGAGCAACCCAGGGCTTTGTTTACCTTTGGCGGGCTGGGGGTACGGGGGTTTCCTTACGAGCGGCTCCAAGATTTTCCCGACTGGCAGTTTCTCACCTTTGATCCGGAAGCTCCCCCCTTGCCCAACTTGCGGGTTTTGGATGGGCGGGTGTGGCGACCGGTGGATGTGATGCCCCTCTGCCGCTGGGTGGTGTCCAAGCCGGGCTATGGCACTTTGGCAGAGGCCCTGCGCAGCCGCACACCTATGGCCTGTGTTACCCGCTCTGGGTTTGCCGAGTCGCCGTTGCTGGTTGAGGGTTTGCGGCGCTATGGCTGGCATCGCATTCTCTCGCCAGAGGAGTTTTTTCAAGGATCCTGGGACTTTTTGCGGGATCCCGCCCACCCACCCCAGAGGCCGGATGGATTGGATCTGCAGGGGAATGAAACCCTGGCTGCTGCCTTAGAGGCATTCCTGCGGGGAAGGGATGCCGGGTAGCATAAAGGG
>NZ_JANSIO010000452.1:0-633 GCF_047462195.1 Synechococcus sp. R3-13
CGCCCAGGATCACCACCCGCCCCGGCGGCACCCCCGGGATCCCGCCCAGCAACACGCCCCGCCCCCCCTGCTGTCGGGTCAGGTAATGGGCGCCAAATTGCACCGAGAGCCGCCCGGCAATCATGCTCATGGGCATCAACAAGGGCAGGGATCCATCTGCCAATTCCACCGTTTCATAGGCGAGGCAGGTGGCTCCCGACTGCAGCAGCGCCTGGGTCAGCTCGCGGCTGGCGGCCAAGTGCAAATAGGTGAACAGAATAAGGTCGGGATGGAGCAGAGAATACTCAGCCGGCAGAGGCTCCTTGACCTTCACCACCAACTGCTGCCGGTAGATCTCCTCAGGAGTGACAGCCAGCTTGGCCCCCGCTTTTTGGTAGTCCTCATCCGTGAAGCCCGCCCCCTGGCCCGCTTGGGTCTCCACCCACACCTGATGCCCCTGTTCGGTTAAGGCCCGCACCGCCGCCGGTGTCAGCCCGACACGGAACTCTTGCTCTTTGATCTCTTTGGGCACGCCAATTCGCATAGGGATCCCCGTAGGGCTGCTTTCCAGTCTAGACAGACTCTCTCCCCGATGGGATCCCTGGCCTGAGCAGGAGAGCGAAAATTGTAAAGTTTTGTGCGCGATCTGTCGGG
>NZ_JANSIO010000453.1:0-1177 GCF_047462195.1 Synechococcus sp. R3-13
ACCCCCAAGGCGATCTTTTGTCAGCTCCATCCACAAAAGCCCCAGCACTCTTCAGGGCTTGAGTTCTTTTTGCCCCCATCACCTTTTGGCAAGGGCAGGAACACCTCTTGAGGGAGACGAGTTTTTTCCTTCGGAGCTGCTGGCTCAAGGAACAGGAGAAAAACCTGTCTTCAAAAAAGTCTCAGACTTTCGGTTGCAGGAGTACATCACAAGGGTATGATCTTAAGAGAAGGATGTAGGACATTAAAAAATGTCAGATATACCACCACAACCTTTAACCGGGAAGGCTCTGCTGCAGAAGGTCGAAGCTTTGGGGCATCTTCCGCGCCGAGAAACGGCAAAGCGATGTGGCTATGTAACCATGACCAAGACCAACAAGCCTCGCGTCAACTTGAATGAGTTCTATGACGCGGTGCTGGCAGCAAAAGGTCTGAGCCTCAGCCCAAGTTCCAGCCGGGACAAGCGCGGTCGTGAGCCAACCTTTCGGGTCAGCGTTCACAAAAATGGGCAGTTGATCATTGGGTCGGCCTACACCGAAAAAATGAATCTCAAGCCTGGGGATGAGTTTGAGATTCAGCTGGGTTACAAGCACATTCACCTCAAGCAAGTGCTAAACGGCCAGGTGGTGGAGGAGTCAACCCCAAGTAAAGAAGCTTCCCCCAAAGCGACTCGCGGTCGCCGGAAAAAAACTGCTGGGGCTTGAACCTCTCCTGGGGTTGAGGAGAAGGGATCCAGTTGACGAACTGTCACTGTGTGGCTTTCTTCTTGCCTTGCCCTCTTTAAGATGGGATCCAAAGCCTAGGTTCACCCTCTTTCTGACCCTAGATAAGGATCCCTATGCAACAGAAGGTTCAGCCACCCCTCAAGTTTTTGCCGCCGCGATTGACGCCTTGGGTCGTTCATTTCGCTCAAGCAGGCTTGCCCCTTTGGTTGCGATGGACCAAAGGGATCCCTCGCGTTGAAGTGGAGGGGGGAGAGCGTTTGGCTCAGCTTTATCAGCAGTTTGAGGCGGGCAAGATTCGCCTGCTGGTGGCGTTTCGACACCCGACCCTGGATGATCCCCCCTGCTTGATGTACTTGTTTGCCCATCTTCTGCCGCAGGTGGCCCAACGCCAGGGGATCCGCTTTCGGGGCCGACCCCACGTTTTGTTTGTTTATGACCGCGGCCTACCTCTGT
>NZ_JANSIO010000454.1:0-816 GCF_047462195.1 Synechococcus sp. R3-13
GGGGTAAGCTACGAGCCCTGGCACTGGCGCTTTGTGGGCGACCGTGACAGCCTGGAGACCTTCTACGCTCCCCAAATCAAACCATTCCCAAATCAGCCCAATCAAACCGAGACCCCTACTCTCCCGTCTTCCAGAGGGAGAAGAGCTGGGAGTGAGGGCTGACTCCTTTGGGGAGAGAGGAAAGGGGGAGCTCCTTGGGACTACCGTCACGGCCCTCTCCCTTGCAGGGATCTCATTCCCCTCTTGAATGGGTTCACAAGCCTAAGCAAGCGGATGACGCGATTCGAACGCGCGACCGTCTCGTTGGCAACGAGAAGCTCTACCACTGAGCTACATCCGCGTCGGGAAATTTATGATGGCAAGTTTTGCGGTGGTTTGTCAAGTCAGGGATCCCTGGCGCATTTTGTTCCAGAATGAGAGAAGTTCATCTTTCTTTGCAGTTGCGCAAAGTCTGGGCGGGATCCCGGGCAGCGCCTGTTTGAGGGTATTGCTATGCGGGTAGCCATTATTGGGGCCGGATTGGCCGGGTTGGTGACGGCAGTCGATTTGGTCGAGGCAGGACACGAGGTGCAGCTCTACGAGGCGCGGCCTTTTGTCGGCGGCAAGGTGGGATCCTGGCAGGATGCCGATGGCAACCACATCGAGATGGGGCTGCACGTTTTTTTCTGCAACTACAGCAATTTGTTTGCCCTGATGAAAAAGGTGGGGGCCTACGAGAACCTGCTGCCCAAGCAACACACCCACACCTTTGTCAACCGAGGTGGGCAAACGGCCAGTCTGGATTTTCGCTTTCCCCTGGGGGCGCCTTTCAACGGC
>NZ_JANSIO010000455.1:0-1132 GCF_047462195.1 Synechococcus sp. R3-13
CTGTGGCACCGGCGGCGATGGGGCCGGCACTTTTAACATTTCCACGGCGGTGGCCTTTGTGGTCAGTGCAGCCGGGATCCCGGTGGTTAAACATGGCAACCGTTCCGCCTCTGGCAAGGTCGGCTCGGCGGATGTGCTGGAGGCCCTGGGGGTGAACTTGGGGGCTGAGCCAGAGCGGGTGCGGGCGGCTGTGGCGGAAGTGGGCATCACCTTTTTGTTTGCTCCCCAGTGGCACCCGGCCATGCGGGCGGTGATCCCCTATCGGCGGGCCCTCAAGGTTCGCACCATTTTCAACCTGTTGGGGCCCTTGGTCAACCCCCTCTATCCCAACCGCCAGGTGATCGGGGTTTACGCCCAGGAGCTGGTGCCGGTAATGGCAGAGGCCCTGCGCCTGTTGGGACGGGAAGGGGCCATTGTGTTGCACAGCCGCGAAGGTCTCGACGAGGCCGGTCTGGATCAACCCACCGATCTGGGCATCCTGTCCGGTGGGCTGGTACGGACGGAAGTCTTGAACCCTGCAGATTACGAGCTGACCCTGGCACCCACCCAAGCTCTCAAGGGGGGGGATGTGGCGGAAAATGCCGCCATCCTCACCCAAGTTCTCCAGGGATCCGGGACGCCTGCCCAGCAGGATGTGGTGGCCTTGAATGCTGCTTTGGCCCTGCAGGTGGCCGGAGTGGCCCCCGATTGGAGAGCCGGGATCGCCCAAGCTCGCGAGATTCTCGCCAGGGGTGCCGCTTGGGATCGCTTGCAACAGCTGGTTCATTTTCTCAAGGCTTGATGCCGGTAGGAGCCCAGGAGAGGGCGACAGGGATCCCACCTGAGCCTAGGGCTAAAACTCCCGCCCTCGCCCAAAGGCCAGAACTTCATCCACCCCCAAGCGAGGCTTGCGCGGCAGGTTACCCGCTGCCGCATATCCAACCGCCAGCAGCATCACCGGCACGTAGCGGTCGGCAATGCCGAACTCCCGCTTTACCCCTTCCGGATCAAAGCCGATCATCGGCCCGCTCACCAAACCCTTGGCCTGAGCCGCGATCATCAGCGCCATGGCAGCCATCGCCCCAGAGCGAATCGCTTCATCCCGCGCCAAGGTGGGATTGTGGAGCATGCCTCTAACCCCCAAAACCCTGAA
>NZ_JANSIO010000456.1:0-2835 GCF_047462195.1 Synechococcus sp. R3-13
ACCCCATCCGCCTATGCGGTGGGGTAGTTCATTGAAGCTTATGATTCAAGCCGAGCCAAAAAGATTCGGCACAATGGGGAGAGCCATTTCACCAAGCTGTTGAGGACATCGCTATGGCCTACAAACTCTGGATCGACGGCCAATGGGTCGATAGCCAAGGGGGGGGGTTGATGACCATCGAGAACCCGGCCACCGGCGAGAAACTGGCAGAGGTGGTGGATGCTAGCCCTGCCGATGTGGATCGGGCGGTGCAAGCTGCCCAGACCGCTTTCTACGATGGCCGTTGGTCGAAACTTACCCCCGGCGAGCGATCCCTGGCCCTCTGGAAATTGGCAGATCTGATCGAGGCTCGTGCCCCAGAACTGGCTCGTGTGGAATCGGAAAACACCGGCAAGCCCTACGAGTTCCTCAGCTTAGGGGGAGATTTGCCGTTTGCGGTGGATAATCTGCGTTTCTTCGCCGCTGCCGCCCGCGACATCCATGGCTTTAGCGCCGGGGAATATGCCAAGGGCTACACCTCCCTCTTTCGCAAAGAGCCGGTGGGGGTGTGCGCTCAAATTACCCCCTGGAACTATCCGCTGATGATGGCCGTCTGGAAGATCGGCCCCGCCCTGGCCGCCGGCTGTACGGTGGTGCTCAAGCCCGCTCCTGCCACCCCCCTGACCACCCTGATGCTGGGAGAACTGATCGCCGAGGCCGGGATCCCGCCAGGGGTGGTCAACATCGTTACCGGGGGCAATGCTACCGGCCAAGCCCTGGTAGAGCACCCGCAGGTGCGAATGGTCAGCCTTACCGGCTCCACCGCCACCGGCAAGCAGGTGATGCGGACAGCAGCAGAGACCCTGAAGCGGGTGCATTTGGAACTGGGGGGCAAAGCGCCGTTTATCGTCTTCGAGGATGCGGACGTAGAGACCGTTGCTGCCAAGGCCACGTTTGCTGCCACCGTCAACACTGGCCAAGACTGTACGGCGGCCACCCGCGTCTACGTGCAAGAGAGCAAGCTGGCGCAGGTACAAGAGGCCATTGTAGAGGCCATGCGCAAAGTGACGGTGGGATCCCCCTTTGAGGCCGGGGTGGAGATGGGGCCTTTGGTCTCGGCAGTCCAGCGGGAGCGGGTGATGGGATTTGTGGAGCGGGCCAAAGCAGAGGGAGCCAAGGTGCTGACCGGCGGTCGGATCCCTTCCCAGTTTGCCCAAGGCTACTACTATGAACCCACGGTGATTGCCAATGTTGATCAAAAGGCGGAGATCGTACAGAGTGAGGTTTTTGGGCCGGTTCTCACGCTCGGCTCGTTTCGCGAAGAAGCGGAAGCGCTACGCTTGGGCAATGACGTCCTATACGGGCTGGCGGCTTCTGTGTGGACTCAAGACATCGGACGAGCGATGAGGTTGGCCGCCGATCTGGAGTTCGGCACCGTCTGGATCAACGACCATATTCCCATTGCCTCTGAGGCCCCCCATGGCGGCTTTAAGCAATCGGGATTTGGCAAAGATCTCTCGGCAGAAGCGGTGCGCGACTACCAAATCACCAAACACGTGATGATTGCAACCCGCTGAAGTGATGCCCATTTTGAACAGAAGATGACCACCAAACAGCGGCGGCTCACCAGGGGTATTCCCAGTCGCCGTAGGCCATTGGTGGCCTTGATTCCGACCTACCCCTTCCCCTTGGGAGAGGGCTTGGGGAACTGTCTGGAGCCGGTTTGGAACCTCCCCAGAAAATCTCAGTTGCAAAGGCGGTGCGGAGCACTCAAGCGATAGACTGGGGTGTACAGCTCCCGCTCCGCTGCGAATCTGCTCGATTGAACCGTTGCTCGCCAAGCCTACCCGCCAACCATGGGATCCGCAACTCTATCCGCTCCTTGTACCTTTCCCCTCACCGCTGTAGTGGGGCAGCAGGCGGCCAAGCTGGCTCTGCTGCTGGCAGCAGTGGATCCCAGCCTAAGAGGTGTGGTGCTGGTGGGGCCTCGCGGCACCGCCAAGTCGGTTTTGGCCAGAGGGATCCACGCCTTGCTACCGCCCATCGAGGTGATTGCGGGATCCTATTGCAACGACGATCCGGCGCGACCGGACACCTGGTCGGACTGGGCCAAGGCTCGCTACCCAGCCGGAGAGGTGCCGCCCACCCAAGTGATATCGCCCCCCTTTGTCCAGGTTCCCCTGGGCGTCACCGAAGATCGGCTGCTGGGATCCGTCGATGTGGAGGCCTCCATCAGGCAGGGGGAAACGGTCTTCCAGCCAGGGCTCTTGGCTGCTGCCCACCGGGGCGTGCTCTATGTGGATGACATCAACCTCTTGGACGACGCCATCGTCAACTTGTTGCTGACGGTGGTGGGGGATGGGGTCAACCGCCTGGAACGGGAGGGGCTGAGTCTGCAACACCCCTGCCGGCCTCTCTTGGTGGCCACCTACAACCCCGAAGAGGGATCCCTGCGCCCCCACCTGCTGGATCGCATGGCCATGGTGGTGCCGCTGGAGCGGGATCTGAGCCTGGAGGAGCGGCGGGAGATTGCCCAGCGAGCCAGCCAATTCGGCGATGCCCCCGAACCCTTTCTGGCACAACACCAAGCAGAACTGGAAGAAATCCGCACCCAGATTGTCCTGGCCCGAGAGTGGCTGCCCCAGGTCAAACCCCAGCGGGAACAGCTCCTCTACCTGGTGCAAGAGGCCATCCGCGGCAATGTCCAAGGCCATCGGGGAGAGCAGTTTGCCCTACGGGCCGCCTGTGCCCTGGCAGCTCTGGAAGGACGGGATCGCCTGTTGGCCGAGGATCTGCAGCAGGCTGTGCAACTGGTGCTGCTGCCCCGCGCCCAATACGACCCCGACCAGCCCCCCC
>NZ_JANSIO010000457.1:0-4425 GCF_047462195.1 Synechococcus sp. R3-13
GGTGCGCATCGACAAAACCCGCAAGCTCTCGGCGGCAGTTCTGCTGAAAGCCTTGGGCCTGAGCGACTCCGAGATTTACGACAACCTGCGCCACCCCGAATTCTTCCAGAAAACCATGGAGAAAGAGGGGCCCTACACCGAAGAAGAAGCCCTAATGGAGCTGTACCGCAAGTTGCGGCCTGGGGAACCCCCCACCGTATCGGGTGGCCAGCAGTTGCTGGAATCCCGCTTCTTCGACCCCAAACGCTACGATTTGGGCCGGGTAGGGCGCTACAAGCTGAACAAAAAGTTAAATTTGAACGTAGCCGAAAGTGTGCGGGTGCTTACCGTCACCGACATTTTGGCCGTCATCGACTACCTGATCAATTTGGAGTACGACATCGGCCATGTGGACGACATCGACCACCTGGGCAACCGCCGCGTGCGCTCCGTGGGCGAGCTGCTGCAAAACCAGGTGCGGGTGGGCCTGAATCGCCTGGAGCGGATCATCCGAGAACGGATGACAGTCTCCGAGTCGGAAAACCTCACCCCGGCCTCTTTGGTCAACCCCAAACCCTTGGTGGCGGCCATTAAGGAGTTCTTCGGCTCCAGCCAGCTCTCCCAGTTCATGGATCAGACCAATCCCCTGGCGGAGCTGACCCACAAGCGCCGGTTATCTGCCCTGGGCCCCGGCGGCCTAAGTCGGGAACGGGCCGGCTTTGCGGTGCGGGATATCCACCCCAGCCACTACGGCCGCATCTGCCCCATCGAAACTCCAGAAGGCCCCAACGCCGGGTTGATTGGATCCCTGGCCACCCACGCCCGCGTCAACCAGTACGGCTTTATCGAAAGCCCCTATTACCGGGTCGAGAACGGCGTGGTGCGCAAAGATCTGGGCATGGTCTACCTCACTGCCGATGAAGAGGACGAGTACCGCGTAGCCCCTGGGGATGTGCCGGTGGATGCCGAAGGCCGCATCACTGCCGATTTGGTGCCGGTGCGCTACCGCCAAGAGTTCACCACCGCCCACCCCACAGAAGTGCACTACGTCCAAGTGGCGCCGGTGCAGGTCATCTCGGTGGCCACCTCCTTGATCCCCTTCCTGGAGCACGATGACGCCAACCGTGCCTTGATGGGAGCAAACATGCAGCGGCAGGCGGTGCCCCTGCTCAAGCCGGATCGGCCCTATGTGGGCACTGGCCTGGAAGCCCAGGCGGCACGCGACTCCGGCATGGTGGTGGTGTCGCGCACCAATGGCGTGGTGACCTATGTCTCTGCCGACGAAATCGTGGTGCGGCCAGACGACGGCGGGGATCCAATTGTCTATCGCCTGCAGAAATACCAGCGCTCCAACCAAGACACCTGCCTCAACCAGCGTCCCCTTGTCTATACGGGGGATCGGGTGGTGGCTGGCCAGGTGCTGGCGGATGGCCCGGCGACCGAAGGGGGCGAGTTGGCTTTGGGCCAAAACGTGTTGGTGGCCTACATGCCCTGGGAGGGCTACAACTACGAAGATGCCATCTTGATCAGCGAGCGGCTGGTCTACGACGATGTCTTCACCTCGGTACACATCGAGAAGCACGAGATCGAGGCCCGGCAAACCAAACTGGGCCCGGAAGAGATCACCCGCGAGATCCCCAACGTGGGGGAAGATGCCCTGCGCGACCTGGATGAAAACGGCATTGTGCGCATTGGGGCTTGGGTGGAGGCCGGCGACATTTTGGTGGGCAAAGTCACCCCCAAAGGGGAGTCGGATCAGCCCCCAGAAGAGCGGCTATTGCGGGCCATTTTCGGGGAAAAGGCTCGGGATGTGCGGGACAACTCCCTGCGGGTGCCCAACGGCGAGCGCGGTCGGGTGGTAGATGTGCGCATCTTTACCCGCGAACAGGGGGATGAGCTGCCTCCGGGCGCCAACATGGTGGTGCGGGTCTACATCGCCCTCAAGCGCAAAATCCAGGTGGGGGACAAGATCGCGGGCCGTCACGGCAACAAGGGTATCATCTCCCGCATCTTGCCGATTGAGGACATGCCCTACCTGGCGGACGGCACACCGGTGGATGTGGTGCTCAACCCCTTGGGGGTGCCTTCCCGGATGAACGTGGGCCAAGTGTACGAGTGCCTGCTGGGCTGGGCAGCAGAACATCTGGGAGTGCGCTTCAAGCTGATGCCCTTTGATGAGATGCACGGTTTAGAAGCCTCCCGTCTGACGGTGGAGGCCAAGCTGAGGGAAGCCCGAGAGAAGACCGGCAAGGACTGGATCTTCAACCCGGAAGGCAGGTACTGCGGCAAAATCCAGGTGTTTGATGGTCGCACCGGGGAGCCCTTCGACCAACCCGTTACGGTGGGCCGCGCCTACATGCTGAAGCTGGTGCACTTGGTGGATGACAAGATCCATGCTCGCTCCACCGGCCCCTATTCTTTGGTGACCCAGCAACCGCTGGGGGGCAAGGCGCAGCAGGGCGGCCAGCGCTTTGGGGAGATGGAGGTGTGGGCTTTGGAGGCGTTTGGGGCAGCCTACATCCTGCAGGAGTTGCTCACCGTCAAGTCCGACGACATGGTGGGGCGCAACGAGGCTCTCAACGCCATCGTCAAGGGCAAGCCGATCCCTCGACCCGGCACGCCGGAGTCCTTCAAGGTGCTGGTGCGGGAGCTGCAGTCCCTCTGCCTAGATGTGTCTGTACACAAGGTGGAGGTGGACAGCGAAGGGCAAACCCACGATGTGGAAGTGGATCTGATGGCCGATACCTCCAACCGTCATACTCCCTCTCGACCCACTTATGAATCGGTTACGTCTGAGGATCTCTCGCCATCACCAGCCTTTACCAGAGTGCTCCGCACCGCTGACGCGAATGCCAGCCGCAGCCTTGAGGAAGATGAGGACGAGGAGGAGGAAGAGGACTTTTGAGGGTTGAGAGCGCTCCCCAACCCTGACGCGAACGTGACGGGGATCCCCTTCAACCCACGAAGGAGGGTGGGGCTTCCCTTTCCTTTGGGTTCAGCAAGCCAGGAGGAAAACGGCGATGGCCAAAACAGAGCAACGCTTTGACTATGTCAAAATCGGCTTGGCTTCTCCAGAACGGATCATGGAGTGGGGCCAGCGCACCCTGCCCAATGGTCAAGTGGTGGGGGAAGTCACCAAGCCTGAGACCATCAATTACCGCACCCTCAAGCCGGAGATGGATGGTCTTTTCTGTGAGCGCATCTTTGGGCCGGCCAAAGACTGGGAATGCCACTGCGGCAAGTACAAGCGGGTACGGCATCGGGGGATCGTCTGCGAGCGCTGTGGGGTGGAGGTAACCGAGTCGCGGGTGCGCCGCCACCGCATGGGCTACATCAAGTTGGCCGCTCCGGTCACCCATGTTTGGTATTTGAAAGGGATCCCCAGCCACATCGCCACCCTGTTGGATATGCCGCTGCGGGATGTGGAGCAGGTGGTATACTTCAACGCCTACGTAGTGGTGGATCCGGGCAATGCCCAGAATCTCTCCTACAAACAACTGCTGACGGAGGATCAATTCCTCGAGATCGAAGATCAGATGTACGAGGAGGGATCCGAACTGCAACTGCCGGAGAACTGGGCGATGATCGGGGCGGAGGCCATCGAGCGCCTGCTCAAGGATATCGACCTGGAAAAAGAGGCGGAGCAACTGCGGGAGGAGATCACCACTGCTCGCGGCCAAAAGCGGGCACGCCTGATCAAGCGGCTGCGGGTGATCGACAACTTCATTGCCACCGGATCCCGTCCGGAGTGGATGGTGTTGCGGGTGCTGCCGGTGATCCCGCCGGATTTGCGCCCCATGGTGCAGTTGGATGGGGGCCGCTTTGCCACCAGCGACCTCAACGATCTCTACCGTCGTGTGATCAACCGCAACAACCGTCTGGCCCGGCTGCAGGAGATCATGGCGCCGGAGATCATTGTGCGCAACGAAAAGCGCATGCTCCAGGAGGCGGTGGACGCGCTGATCGACAACGGTCGGCGGGGGCGCGTAGTGGCGGGGGCCAACAACCGTCCCCTCAAGTCCCTCTCCGACATCATCGAGGGCAAACAGGGGCGCTTCCGGCAAAACCTGTTGGGCAAACGGGTGGACTACTCCGGGCGTTCGGTGATCGTGGTGGGGCCCAACCTGCGCATGCACCAGTGTGGCCTGCCCAAAGAGATGGCCATCGAGCTGTTCCAGCCCTTTGTCATCCACAAATTGATCAAGCGGGGCATTGTCAACAACATCAAGGCTGCCAAAAAGATGATCCAGAGCAATGACCCACAGATTTGGGATGTGCTGGAAGAGGTGATCGACGGCCACCCCGTCTTGCTCAACCGTGCCCCCACCCTGCACCGCCTGGGGATCCAAGCCTTTGAACCGATCCTGGTGGAGGGAAGGGCGATTCAACTTCACCCCTTGGTCTGCCCTGCTTTCAACGCCGACTTCGACGGCGACCAGATGGCGG
>NZ_JANSIO010000457.1:4435-5179 GCF_047462195.1 Synechococcus sp. R3-13
CCTTTCTCTGGAAGCCCAGGCGGAAGCGCGCCTGCTGATGCTGGCCACCAACAACATCCTCTCCCCGGCCACCGGCGCTCCCATCATCACCCCCAGCCAAGATATGGTGTTGGGGTGCTACTACCTGACGGCGGACAACCCCCACGCGCCAGATATTGGCGATCGCTTCTTCGCCAGCTTGGAAGATGCTCTCATCGCCTACGACCGCGGTGCTATCGGCCTGCACAGCAAGGTCTGGGTGCGCTACCACGGCCCGATGGAGTTGGGCAAGGGCGAAAAAGAGTCCGAGCCGCAAATCATCGAAGAAGCGGGCGGCATCCGCCTCAAGATCACCAACTACCGCCGTATCCGCGAAGATCAAAACGGCAACGTGATCAGCCAGTACATTCGCACCACGCCGGGCCGGATCATTTTTAACAAGACCGTGCAGGATATTTTGTCTGCGTAGTTACCCTCTGCCGTAGGACGGCTCTTCTCTCCCCTTCTCTCTAGCGAGGCATCATGAGCGAAAAAGGACGATTTTCCGCTGGCCTGGCGCGGCAGGCTGCCGACGGCAACAAAGCCGACGCCCCTTTGCCCCCTGTGCCCTTTCGCAACTATCAAATTGGCAAAAAAGAGCTGCGTAACCTGATTGCCTGGTCTTTTGCCCGCTACGGCACAGCCCGCACCGCTCAGATGGCGGATGCTCTGAAGACCCTGGGCTTCAAATACGCCACCCAGGCAGCCGTCTCCATCAGCGTCGAA
>NZ_JANSIO010000458.1:0-2280 GCF_047462195.1 Synechococcus sp. R3-13
GGCCACCGCATGGGCAGAAAAAGGGATCCCGGCTTTTTGGTAGGCCAGCTTCACCTCCACCAAGCCATTGCGGGGCTCTGGGGTGCCGCCGGATTTGGAGGTGGTGATCACCAGGGTTTGCCCCAGTTGGTCTGCCAGCCGCCCCAGCACCCGGTCAAACCCGTCGGGATCCGTGTTGTCGATGAAGTGGATGTTCAGGGGGGGGTGCAGCGGAGCCAGGGCCTCCGCCACAAATTGCGGCCCCAGAGCTGAGCCGCCAATGCCGATGCAGAGCAGCTCGGTGAACCGTCCCCCCCCGCTGGCCGGGATGGTTCCGCGATGGATCTTTTCGGCAAAGGTTTCCACTCGCTCAATGGAATCCTGAATGGCCTGCCGGATTTCAGAGGTGGGAGCCAGCTCGGGCGCCCGCAGCCAATAGTGGCCCACCTGGCGGCCTTCGTCGGGGTTGGCAATGGCTCCTGCCTCCAAAGCCTGCATATCGGCAAAAGCCTGGGCAAAGCGAGGCCGTAGCGCTTCCACCTGAGGGGGAGTGAAACGGATGCGGCTGATATCGACGAAAATCTCCAGGCCGGGATGGTAGTAAAGCCAATCGCAGTAGCGCTGCCAGAGTTGGAGGCTGTCCATGGGATCCCTTTTGCCGAAATCCCTAACCAGCTTACCAAACTCTTTCTTACTCCCAGCCGAGGGTTGTGCGCTCCAGCCAGGACTGATCCAAACTGATGAGTGCCTCTTTGACCCCCACACCGGTCTCAGGGTGACGCCAGTCGGGAGCGATCTCCCCCAAGGGAGCTAAGACAAAAGCACGTTCCATCATGCGGGGGTGGGGCAACGTCAGCTCAGGGCTGTTCAGGATGCGGCTGCCCATGGCCAGCAGATCCAAATCCAGGGTTCTGGCCTCCCAGCGGATGCGCCGCACCCGTCCTGCCTCCTGCTCGATGGCCAGCAGCGCCCCGAGCAACTCCAGGGGAGACCGGTAGGGGGGAAAGGGATCCAACGCCACCACTGCGTTAAGGTAGTCAGGCTGTCCGGGTGGCCCCCCTTGGGCTGGGCTGCGGTAGAGACTGGAACAGGCCACCACCTCTCCCAACCGGCGCAACTTCTGCACAGCCAAGCGCAACTGCTGCAGCGGATCCCCCAGGTTGCTTCCCAGGGCAACATAGGCCAGGTCACGATTCATGAGGCTTCCGCCCTGCTTACGGCTCGCCGGCGGTCGACCTCGACGTAAACATCCTCGAACAGCCCCGGCAGGGGAGCATGGGGCTTGTGAACCCGCACAGTTAGGGCCTCCAGTTGGGGATAGCTCTGCCACAGCCGCTCTGCGATCTGATCCGCCAAGGTCTCGACCAAGCGGTAGCGTTGGCCGGTCACCTCCTGCCGCACCCTCTCGTACACCTGGGCGTAGTCCACCGTGCGCGAGAGGTCATCTTGGATCTCGGCTAGGGAAAGCCGCATCTCCACGTCCACCACAAAACGCCCACCCAAAACTGCTTCCTCCGGGCAGTGGCCGTGATAGGCATGAAAGACGAGGCCCTGCAGCACCAGCCTACCCTGCATCATGGTGCAGAGCTTCCCAAGTGGCAAGGGCGGAAACATGAGCCGGCACGTTGTGAACCCGTACCAGGGCAGCCCCCCGGCTGGCTGCAAACAGGTGCACGGCCACGCTGGCGCTGTCTCGCTGATTAGGTACGGCAATGCCGGAAAGCTTACCCACAAAACTTTTGCGGGAGGCCCCCACCAAGACCGGGTAGCCGTAGGCCACCAGCCGCGGTAGGGCTTTAAGCAGGACTACATTCTGCTCGGCAGTTTTGGCAAAGCCTAAGCCCGGATCCAAAACAACGCTGGGCACGCCCGCCGCCAGAGCCCGCTCCGCCTGTTCCCTGAGGAAACCGAAAACCTCCCCCTCCAGGTCAGCATAGTCGGTCTGCTGCTGCATGGTGCGCGGCTCTCCCCGCATGTGCATGATCACCGCCGGCACCCCCGCCTCGGCACAGACCTGTATCATTTGGGGATCCCGCAGCCCGCTGACATCGTTGATGATGTGCGCCCCGGCAGCCAAAGCCGCAGCCGCCACCTCCGTTCTGCGCGTATCGACGCTGATGGGGATCCCGGATCCTTCCAGGGCCCGGATCACGGGCAAGACTCGGTCGCATTCCACCTCCACCGATACCGGCTCCGCTCCCGGACGGGTGGACTCGCCGCCAATATCCACGATCAAGGCCCCTGCCGCTGCCATGGCTTTAGCTGCCTGCACAGCCGCTTCTGCAGATCCCCACTGGCCGC
>NZ_JANSIO010000459.1:0-2339 GCF_047462195.1 Synechococcus sp. R3-13
TTCAGCAGTGTTCAGCGTAAATGTATCAGCTTGGCAATGCCGAAATCCAAGATTTTGACGGTCTCCCCCAACGTTTCATCTTTTAGGACGAAGAGGTTGCTGGGTTTGATGTCGCGATGGATCACCCCCTTGATGAGATGGCCATCCTGCTCGGTCTCTAGGTTGTGGGCGTAATAGAGACCGGCACACACTTGGCGGGCCATCCTCACCACCTGTTGAGGCGGCAGCACCGGCTGCTTGAGCATTAGCTCCCCCAAACTGCGCCCCGTCAGGTATTCCATCACCAGGTAAGGTTGGTCGTTCTCTAGACCATAGTCCAATACCTTGACAATGGCAGGGTGCTCCCCCAGCAGCGTGCTGATGCGAATTTCCTGCTGAAAACGTTTGTGCAACTGGCGTCGGGTGTTGTCATCGCCTGCCAAGTTTTGGTGCAACAGCTTGACCGCCACCGGACGGTTGAACAGGCGCGTATCGACTGCCTTGAACACCTGCCCCATGCCGCCCGCTGCAATGCTGTGAACCAGTTGATAGCGCTGGCCGATCACTTTTCCAGGAGCAAGCTGGTTCATGGGCAGCCCAAGAGCATGTACCTTCTGATTCTAATGCGTGTTTCTCGGGGGTTTCTCCCGCCTTTCTCTGGGCACTACTGCCAAGCTGTTTTCACTGCTTAATGTGTCTTAATGTGTCTGATGTACTTACTTTTGAATACTTATTAAACGCCCTGCCAGTAATTGAAGGCCGGACAAAGTCTGTGGGGCATCGAGAGCTACTTGGATCTGGAGGGATCTGATAGACTCATGCGGGCGCTTTGCCGGGTCTGTTCATTAGCTGTCTGTCGGGTGATTTATGCTGGCTAACTGGCTGCAAATTTCGGGGATCCCTCTAGCCATGATTGGCCCTGTTGAGAATCCGGTGCTGGTGTTTTTGATCATCCTGACCATCATGCTGGTGGCTCCCTTGCTGTTTGAGCGGCTGCGCCTGCCGGGGATCATCGGGTTAATCTTGGCTGGGCTGGTGGTGGGGCCCTACGGCTTGGGCATCTTGCGGCGGGACGAGACCATCATCCTGCTGGGCACGGTGGGGCTGTTGTTTCTCATGTTCATGGCGGGGCTGGAGACCAGTCTGGAAGATTTGAAGCTCAATGCCGGGAAGGCCACCCTCTTCGGGGCGCTCACCTTTCTGTTGCCCATGCTCATCGGCACAGCAGCCATGTTGGCCATTGGGTATGGCTTTCTGGCGGCGGTGCTGGTGGCCTCTTGTTTTGCCTCTCACACCCTGATCGGTCTGCCCATCATCTCAAAGCTGGGGTTGATGCGCCTGCAGACGGTGACGGCAACTTTGGGGGCCACCCTTATCACGAATGTCCTGGCTTTGTTGGTGCTGGCGGTGGTGGTGCGCGCCCACCAAGGGGAGCTGTCGCTGCGCTTTTGGCTGACGTTGATCCCTTCCATTGCCCTCTACACCTTTGCCACCCTCTGGGGGGTGCCTAAGCTGGGCAGTTGGTTCTTTCAACGCTTTGGTCACGACGAGGGAGCAGAGTTTACTTTCGTGATCGCCACTTTGTTTGTGGTGGCCTATGGAGCAGGGTTAATTGGCATTGAGCCGGTGGTGGGAGCCTTTCTGGCCGGGACGGCCATCACCCCTATCATCCCGCCTCTCAGCCCCCTGATGAACCGGATTCAGTTTATCGGCAACACCCTGTTTGTGCCTTTCTTCTTGATCTCGGTGGGGATGCTGATCAATCCCGGCATTCTCTTGGGGGAGCCGCGCACGCTGCTGGTGGGCGGAGTGATGATCGCAGCGGAGGTGGTGAGCAAGTTTCTGGCCGCTTGGATCCCGGCCCAACTGTTTGGCTGGCGCTTTGCCAGCACGATGATCATGTTCGGTTTGTCGATGGCTCAGGCGGCGGCTACCCTGGCGGCGATCACGGTGGCCTTTCAGGTGAAGTTGGTGGATGAGCTGACGGTGAACGGCATCATTGCCATGATCCTGGTGACCTGTGTTGCCTCGCCTTGGATTGTGGCCCGCTGGGGAGAGCAAATGCAGCCCACCGAAGTGGCGGCAGAGTCCACCGAATTGCCCAAGCCGGATTGGGGAGCTCGCGTCTTGGTGCCGGTGGCCAACCCGGATACCGAAAGCAACCTGCTGCAGTTGGCGTTGATTTTGGCCAAAAAAGATGGGGGAACGCTGCTGCCGCTGCATGTTTTGTCTGACCGCGCCGGGATCTCGCCAGCAGCCCTGGCCCGGCAGGAGCAGTTGTTGACCTTTGCAGAAGCTCTGGCCCACAGCGCCGTGACCCGAGTGGAGCCGATTCGGCGGGTGGATGACTCGGTGGAAAA
>NZ_JANSIO010000460.1:0-1324 GCF_047462195.1 Synechococcus sp. R3-13
CCGCTTTTGCTTATCTTCTGGCCGGGTTGTGGGCACAGAGGAGTTCTCCGCCCTGGCAGGGGGTAGGCGAGCGGGCGGGGATCCCGACTCGGCCAGGTTTCCCAGCAGAAGAAGGCTGCTGAAGCGGGCCAGCACCCGCACATGAGGCTCCATGAGGGGATGGTGCTTGATCAGCTCCTGCCAGAAGGGCAAGCGATCCGGCCTACCCTGTTGAACCCGCTGCTCTAGGATCTGCCAAGCCCGATGCACCACTTCCGGCTCAAAAGACACCATCATCCCCCTCTGCCGCGTGTGGGGGTGATGCCCTTGGGCGGCCACCGCCGAAAAAACAGGGGTGAGCACCAGCAAAAAAGGCTCCTCCACCAGGGGATCCTGCGGCAGGAGAGGGATCACCGTCTGGCCAGGGGTCAGAATCGACTCAGGGGACAAGTCAGGGGTAAACAGCCAGGGATCTTCACGGGCCAGCTCCCGCAGCTTCAGGTTCGGTTCTGGAGCGTCAATGGGCGACGGCAGTTGAGGCAGCGGATCCCGAACCACCCAGGGGGGCCACCAAGACACCGGCCCACCGATCACCACCCCAAACTGTCCAACTTCTTGCCATAGCTGGAGCAGGGCTGCCACCGTCTGCTGCCAGGAGCGCTCTCCTGCCCCCGGCAACCATTCCGGCAAGGGCAGATCGGCCCACAAAGCTTCCATCAAGGACAGAAATCGGCGGCTGTTCACGGATCTCTTTGACCCATCCTTCCCTTGTAGGGTAGCGGTTGTGGCCCCTCTGGGGCAGGGGAAAACCTCACCTTTTCCGGGGCGGATCCCCGTCTCACTCAGGGACAAGAATCCTCGTCCTCATACGGTAGCGAGTCTGTCCAATCAGCCTACCCGTCCATCCGGCAGAGTTGCCCCGCGCAAATTGGCCCCGCTGAGGTTGGCTGTGCTCAGATCGGCTCGGGTTAGGATTGCCTCGCCGAGATCGGCATTTTCCAGGTTGGTGCGGCCCAAATAGGCGTCCACCAGGTTGGCATACCGCAAATCGGCCCCGGCCAGATTGGCCCGACTGAGATCCGTCCGCGCCAGTTTGGCCGAGCACAGACAACTGGCGGAAAGATCGGCTGCGGCCAGATCCGCCTCGCTTAAGTTGGCCTCTGTCAGATTCACCTGGCGAAGTATCGCCTCCTTCAAGTTGGCCCGCGCCATCTGCGCCCCTTGCAGGTCTGCCCCCAAAAAAGAAACCCCCCTCAGGTCGGTCTCGCTCAGGATGGCCCCTTGCAAACGGGCTTGCTGCAGATTGGCCCCTTGCAAGTTGGCTTTGATCAGACTGGCCTCTTTC
>NZ_JANSIO010000461.1:0-3711 GCF_047462195.1 Synechococcus sp. R3-13
GTCAGGTCTCTTCCCCTCAGGTCGGCCCGCTCCAAGTTGGCTCCGCTCAAGTCGGCTTGGGCTAGGCTTTCCCCCTGGGCAACGCCGTTGATGATTGTCCACACCAGGTGCCACTTGGGATCCATCTGCGTTTTGGGAGAAATGACAACCCACCTCAAGTTGGCGTCCGTTAGGTTGGCCCCCAGCAAGCTGGCGCCGATGAGGTTGGTGCCCAGGAGGTTGGCTCCGCTCAGGTTGGCTCCGTTCAGATCGGCCCCGCTGAGGTCTGCTTGAGTTAGATTGGCTCCGCTCAGGTTGGCATGGCTGAGATTCACCTGGCTCAGTCTCGCGCGGTTTAGGTTTGCTCCTCTCAAGTCTGCCCCACTCAGATCTCGCTGACTGAGGTTGGCCTTTCTCAAATCCGCCCAGCGGAAATCTCGCTCGCCAGCCTCCAATTTTGCCCCCAGATCTCCCACCGGACGAAGGGTAACCGGATAGGCTTTCGCGATTTGGATAAGTTGGGGATCACCCGAATCCATTAGGGTTGTCCAGAGAGCAAACTGCTTTTCCCAATCCAGAGGTTGGTTTAGGGTTTGGAGGAGAAGCTCTCTGCCTTTTCCGTTGTAATGGCTAAAACATTTGATGGCGCCGTTTGCGCTTCTGGGATCCTTGCCTCTCAAAACCGGCTGGAGGATCTCTAAACTGCAATCGATATTGCCCAGATCTTTATCAGTAACTGTAGGCACGCCTCATCCCCCCTTTGGCTGCTTTGTTCCTATTCTGGCTATGGGCTTAGAGAGGGTCAAGACCAGTTCAGGGAATTCCCTTAGAAAGGTTAACCTTTGATACAGGAATTCAATCCTTTTTCAAATTCCCTGATCCAAGATAGCGAGCTGAGGAAGAGGGAACTTCCATTTTGGCTATCGGCTTGCTTCTGCCTTGCCGGCGGCTGGTGCTGCAGCTTTTCCCTCAGCCTCGGCCAAGGGATCCCGGCAGGAAACACAAGCAGGGTAGACAGATAGGTATGGGGTGTTACGGCGGCCAAACCACTCGTAGCGGTGATCCCGGATCTGTTCGTAGCCTCGATCCCCCAGAACCTTCAAGCCAGGGAAGCTGCGGTACAGAGCCAACCACAGCTCCCCGCCCGGCAGAAGAGCAGCAATCTGTTCAACGGCGGCGGATCCCTGCCAACGGCGCTCCGGCTGCTCCAGGTCGATGAGGATCATCCCCAGCTCCACCTGCTCCGGTGGGATCCCCCATTGGGCCAAGGCAGAGGCATCTTGCATGGGGGCATAGCAAAACCGTTGCCCGCGATCCAGTTGCTCCAAGAGCTGAACACCGGTGGCACAGAGGTTGCAGAGGCCGTCGTAGATAACCATGTAGGGCATGGTGGGATCCCTCAGGCGGGCTGACCCAAAATCTGGGCTTGGTACTGGGCTTCGGTAAGCAGTTGCCGAGGCTGCCGCTGCAGGAACACCCGACCCATCAGGTGATCGTATTCGTGCTGAAAGATCCGCGCCGGAAAATCCTGCCAGACCACCCTTTGCTGAACGCCTTCTGGAGTGTAATACTCCACCTCCACTTCGCGGGCGCGGGCCACCAGACCACGGCAATTGGGCACACTCAAGCAGCCTTCCCAACCCAGCACCTGTTCAGAACTGCAAGCCAGCAGACGGGGGTTAACCATCACCAAAGGCTGCATTTGCGGCGCTTCCGGGTAGCGGGGATTGGGACGAGAGGCCACGATCAGCACTTGGAGCAGGGATCCCACCTGAGGAGCAGCCAAGCCCACCCCCTGCGCCTCTTTCAGGGTAGCCAGCATACCTTCTATAAGATCCTGCAAGGCCGGCGTTTTGAACTCCGTCACCGGCTCGGCCACTTGCGTCAGGATGGGATCCCCCAATTGGCGTAGGCGAAAAGTCATGGCTTGCCCCAAGCAATTCTTCTTCTCAGTCTAGCGGGGATCCCTGAGCAGCCTAGCGGCTCTTGCCAGTAGCCACCAGTTCCAGGGCCAGCTTGGAGCGCTTCAGCCCTTCTGGGATGGGGATGGGGTAGTGGCCGGTAAAGCAAGCGGAGCAGAACGAGTTGGGATCCCGGCCCGTGGCAGCCAGCATGCCTTCCCAGCTCAGGTAGGCCAAAGAATCCACTCCAATCTTCTCGGCGATTTCCTCTACGGAATGCTGGGCAGCAATCAACTGATCCTGGCTATCGGTATCGATGCCGTAGAAGCAGGGATGGGTAACCGGGGGGCTGGAAATGCGCATGTGGACCTGGGTAGCCCCCGCCTGGCGCAGGGCCTTGACGATTTTCTGGCTGGTGGTGCCCCGCACAATTGAGTCGTCCACAATAACAATCCGCTTCCCCCCCAGCACATCTTCCAGGGGGTTGAGCTTCATGCGAATGCCCCGCTCCCGCATGGATTGGGTGGGCTGAATAAAGGTGCGGCCCACGTAGCGATTTTTGATCAGCCCTTCGGTGTAAGGGATCCCCGACTGGCGAGCATAGCCAATGGCTGCCGGCGTGCCGGAATCGGGAACGGAGATCACCCAGTCGGCCTCTGCCGGGGCCTCCTTGGCCAGTTGTTCTCCCAAACGCACCCGGTAGGAGTAGAGGCTTTCCTCATGCATCCAACTGTCGGGGCGGGCGAAGTAGATCATCTCGAAGATGCACAACTTGGGGGTGGCCTCCGCCCAACGCACCGATTGCAGCCCCTGACGGCTGATCCACACCAACTCTCCCGGCTCCACCTGCCGCAGAGGGTCGGCCCCAATGATATCCAAAGCACAGGTTTCTGAAGCCAACACGTAATGCAGCGGCTCGGCCTCGGGGTGGCTGAGGGTGCCGTCGCTGCAGATGATCTCCAGCATCTCTGACTGCAGCAGCTCATCCAGAGCGGGGTTGCTGCTCAAAAGCCCCAACACCAGCGGACGCACCCCATAGGGATCCCGTGCCCCGATCAGGCCCTCTGGCGTGCCGATCACCAGACTAAAAGCCCCCTGACAGCGGCGCAAAGCTTGGCAAGTGGCCGCGATCCAATCTTGACCTTGGTTCACCGCCTGGGCAATGGCGTGGGCAATACACTCGGAGTCGGTGCTGCTGGTTAGGTGCCGGTCGGCGGCCTCCAGTTCCTTCCGCAGCTCTTCCGCATTGACCAAATTGCCGTTGTGGGCCAGAGCCAGCGGCCCCAGGCGAGTCTCCACGATCACCGGCTGAGCATTGGCCACGCGGCTGGATCCAGTGGTGGAGTAGCGGGTGTGACCAACCGCCAGATCCCCGGTCAGTTGGGCCAAGTTCACTTCATCGAAGACCTGGGAGACCAAGCCCATCGCCTTGTGAACCCGGCAAAAGGATCCCTCAAAAGTGGCGATCCCTGCCGATTCTTGGCCGCGATGCTGCAAGGCAAATAGGCCAAAGTAGGCCAGCTTGGCCACCTCCTCTCCTGGAGCCAGGATGCCAAAGACCCCGCAAGCCTCTTGCAGCTCTTCCCGGGCATACCCCGCCCCGCTGATGTTTTCTGAGGGGTACAGGGCATCAACGCCAACGGCAGTCTGCCCCTCTGCTTCTCCACAGCCAGAAGATGGTTCTGCTCCCGCCCTTGCTGCCATGGATCCTCGTCTTGCTGTCACGCTTACCAGTCTAACTCGGCCCAGGTCATTCCCCTCTATCTGGCTTCACCCCCAAAGGGGGAGTCCACAGGTGGGGTTTGCAAAAAGCTAAGACTCTATCTATAGT
>NZ_JANSIO010000462.1:0-3384 GCF_047462195.1 Synechococcus sp. R3-13
GTCCCTGCGAGATGAGCAGGCTGCTCTCATCGGGGCTAATGAAAAAATCTCCCCCCACCGCCGTATCCAGCTCTAGACGTTCAAAGGGATCCCGGCTTGTTTTCTGGATCCACAGCTCCGTCTGGACGGCAGCCATGGGATCCCGTTGCAGCGGGATCCGCTCTGCCACCACCAGTTCCCCCGTCGGCGAGACTTGGAAGCGCAGGTTTTGGTAACCCTGATGATCCAGCAGCAACTGCGAAGACTGATCCTCCAGATCCAGCCGGTACAGATCCTGGTGCTGTAGGTTGGTGGCCGTGGCGAAATAGTACACGAAGCGGCCATCAGCACTGGGCTGCATTTGGGTTACCTTGACCCCAGCTGGAGTCAGCAGAGTAGCGGCTCCCGTCTCCAGGTTGAACAGAAACATTCGCCCTCGCTGGGCAGGTTCGGTGCTGATCCCCAGCAACTGCCGATCCGGCGTGCGGAATTCTCCCTCAAAGGGCTGGGCCATGGGCTGGCCCCGTTCATCCACGGCTGCTTGCAGGCGCACCCGGTAGGTCTGGCCGTAAGGGGCTGGTTCTGTCAGCGTCCAAAAAAAGCGGCGACCCAGCTTGCGCATTCGGCCTGGCAGAGGGGGCTGGATCTCCAAATGCTCTTCAACACTGACGGGATCCATCGGGCGGTTGAAGGTGAGCACCATCTGCACTTCTTGCGCCCCCACCCGTTGCTGTTGCCAGTTAAAGTCCCGCACGTAAGGAGCTGTGTGGTTGCCCAACACCACCAGGATCACCCCGATGGCCAGGTTGCAGAGGGTAATCCGGGCAACCCAGCGATCCAGAGGCTGTGGGAACCACCGCGTCAGGGTTGCGCGCCAGTAAGATCCCGACCGGGCAGACATCTGACTCATAGGTTACAAACAACAGACAGGTATGGGCAGCCAGAACTTGGGGAGCTGCCTATTGCAGCATCAAAAAAAGAAAGTCTTCTAGGTTGGTTAGGAAGGTCAGCACCTCAGCGGTTGTTCGTTCTTCATCTGGGGATCCCAACTGGACGGCCTGTTGAATCAGCTCTCGAACCGGCGTTGGCCCTTGGAGCAGTGGCGCCAACCAGCTCACTTTCTCGGCAGGGATGCTGATCCGCCCGTGGGTGGCTCCTGTCCACTGCATTTCGTAGGGCCGCTTCTCTTGCAGGGCTTTGCTGTACTCCTGGCGAAAGCGGGGGTTGTCCATCAACAGGGGATTGAATTGTACGGATCCCGACAGCCAATCTTCGTCACTCCAAGGCAGCACTGGCGAAGAGCCGGCATGCTCCGCCCAAAAGTCGATGAGGCGATGGACAGGGCGAAGGAGTTCATACAGATGCAGCCGCTCCATGATGCTGAGGGTTGCCAACCGCTGCCGCACAAACTCAGGCACCTCTTTAAACAAAGACTCCACCGACCAGTCGGGCCTATCCACCAAGCTCAAAAAGCTCAACCCTGCCTGCTGCAACATGCGAAACAGGTCGGGGATCGTGAACCCCTTGTCGTTGGAGAGTAGGTAATTATTCATAATGGCCGCATCTTCGGCATAGTTGGCCGGGTTCCAGAGCACCGCCTGGGCCACTTCTTCTCGCAGGGATCCCATAAACTCCCGCACATTTTGCGCCCCTACAGCCGGTGGAACGTCAAATTGGCCCACTTTTTGAAAGGCTTCCTGCAAGCGGAAAAACACCTGCCGTTGGCGGCGGCTGTGGAGATTGGCCCGGATGATGCCATCGGGCTTGAGGACATTTTTCATCGCCCGCAGGCCCTCGGTGGGATCCTCCAGCAAATACAAAACATCATTGAGGCTAATGAAATCAAACTGGATCCCCAGACGCTCCAGCTCCAGCAGATTGAGGACATAAAACTCAGCATCTGCGAAGCCGTGGTGGCGCAGGCGTTCCTGGGTGAGCTTCACCGAAGCAGGAGACAGATCACAGGCAACGATCTGGGCCCCTGGATTGGCCTCAGCCATCATCAACGTTTCCCAACCGGAGCCACAGCCGGCATTCAACAACACCTTGCCCTCCGGCGGGACGATAGCATGGGTGCGCAGGTACTGAGCCGTGGTGTAGCTCATCTTAAACATCTCCGGCAAGGCATTGCGAGCCGTCTGCGAGAGGGGCACATTAGGGTAGGGCAGAGCCTCGTAAAGGCTCAAGGCTCGTTCCGAAGCGGAGAGGGCAGAGCTGGCCATAGGCAGGGGAAAGGCTCAACGGTTCAATTTATGATTGAGTGTAGCCCTGGTCGCGACAGCCTCAGGGATCCGCAAAAAACTTGCCATGGCTACTGCTTCCTTGCCCCGTCGTCGCTCTCGCTTCTCCCTGGCAGGCACTCTGGCCGCCGTTGGGGGAGCGTTTCTGTTTGGGATCCTGGTGGTGCGGCTGCAATTGCCGATGCTGCAGCGGATCAATCTGGGAGAATTGGAAAATGCCGAGGCCCGCAAAAACCGCAACATTGCCCTGGCCAATACGCTGGGGTGGCTGGGCTACCGCAACTTGGGGGCTTCCTGGCTGTGGCTGGAGCTGATCCAGTACTACGGGGATGCCCCGGCCCGCGCCCAGACTGGCTATGGCCTGGCCTACGACTACTTCGACCACATGCTGCGGCTGGATCCCCGTTTCCTCTTGGGCTACCGGCTCTCTAGTTTGGTGTTGGCCTATCGGGCCGGCCAGCCGGAAAAAGCCGTCGAGATTTTGGATCGCGGCCTGCAGCAGTTCAACCCCCAAAACAACCCTGACGCCTGGCGACTTTATGTGGATCGCGCCCTACTTAACTTTATGTTTCTGAGGGATGCGGAAGCGGGCCGCAATGACTACTACCAAGCCGCTGCCTGGCGAGAGCAGGTGGGCCTGCCTGGAGATGAATTTCGCCAGTTGGGGGATAACATTGCCCGCAGCCCCCTCAGCCGCCGTTCCCAATTCGATGTTTGGCTGAGCGTGTTTAACTCCACCACCGACCGGGATACCCGCCTGTACGTCCTGGAACAACTGGTCCAGTTGGGTACGGTGCTGCAAACGCTGCCTACGGGGGAGATCGAGATCCTGCCCCCTCCTCTGCCCGACTTCCCCGACGAAGAACCCTATCGCTTGCGCCTGTGATTTGATCCGGGGGACAAAGATTGCGCCTTAGGGCTGTGACGTTGCCCCAAAAGGTGAGCTAAACTCTAACCCAAATTAAGCCAACCCAACGGGCCGACTCTTCAAGAGCCGCAGCTTTCCGCTGGAAAAGTTTGCCTCTCTCACGTGGAGAGTAGCTGGCCCTGCTGACTTTGCAATGAGAAATTGCAATGCGAAAACAGTGGCCAGCCCCGTAGCAAGTCCTGGAGACGGTCTGGGGTTCCGGTTGGTTCCCGAAACTTCCCTATCTTATTATTTCTT
>NZ_JANSIO010000463.1:0-5973 GCF_047462195.1 Synechococcus sp. R3-13
CTGGAAGTTTGCAAAGGGCAAGAAGACGAGATTCTAGAGCCTCATGAGTCTCCAAAGAGCCATTGGCCAAGATGTGGTTGACCGGAATCCCACTTTGAAAAAGTTTACGCGCCACCAGCAACGATCTATGACATTCAATAGGGTCTTTCTCAGCACACATCAGTGCGATCCGATACCGACTAGAACCTTGGATCAGACGGTCGATCCCTTCGAGGAAGGCTGACTCATTTGCCAGTCGTTCATACTGAATCCTACCCTGATCATAGCAGCTCGGATTTTCGCTACGTCCTCCCAATTCTTTGCCCAGAAAGACGTAAGCAATACCTGCTGCCGCTAAAGCACTTTTCAACTTTTCTTGTGAATATTGAGGGACGTAACGGCTATATGGACGTGAGCGAACGTCGCCAATACCGGTGATGTTGTACTGGCGCAGTAAGTCTATGAAAAAATCAATCTCGTGGTTTGAGTGACCAATCGTGTAGATCTCTGATTTCATATGGGTCGACCTGAGTAGAGAACAGCCGCTATCAGCTTGTAGTAATAGCCCAAGTAGGGATCGCTAAGGCTAACACACAGCACCGGATCGGGGATGTCATATTGACCGTCTTCGCCCATTAGGAAATCCCGTTCAATCACGGGATCGGTAACATCCATGCAGTATTTTACTCCCTTGTATACAAACTCGCCGCGTACTCTACGCTTAGAATTCGGGTATCCTGGTGCCTTGTAACCAACCAACAGACGCAAATGCTCGACCGGTACAAGGTAAAGAGAAACTCCGCTTTCTCGCCCGACACTTAACCGGTTGTTCCACCCAGCATAGCTGCTCTCGCCAGTGCCCCAGAGATTCTCAGGGTTGTCTAGCCAACTGTTGATGTCCTCCCAAGGCAGGTGGCCAACTTTTTTCCAGCGGTGCTTTGGATTGATAACGTGGTTCTCCCTCTGGTGAGGTAGTGGCTGAGGTGTATCACAAGAGACACAGAGAATATCAAGAAGTTCTGGGTCGCCACCGCTCTCGTAGTACCTCTCATGTTCAGAGACCTCATGTGACGGGCGGCTGCTGACAGGACGCACCCATTCTCCTGGCTCTCCGTTCTGCCATTCCTTGCCGGCAATACAGCGACCGGCCATTTTTCTGGAGTTGGCGAAACAGACAATCGTCTTGACGTAAGACATACAGGCTTCTGGGGCAAGGGCAAAGGCTCAATAGGAGTAATTTTCGGCTTCTTGAAAGTCCAGTAGTCAAATCCGTTCTTCAGGGCGAAAGGGGATCAAAAGGGCGCGGGGCGCTTTGGCATGGCGAGAGACCAAAATCAACGCCACAATACTGAGCAGATAGGGCAACATTAAGAAAAACTGATAGGGGATCCGGCTACCCCAAAGCTGCTGAAGGCGCAATTGCAAAGCATCAAACCCGGCAAACAGCAACGCTCCTCCTAAGGCTCGCCAGGGATCCCAAGCGGCAAAAACCACCAGAGCAATGCAAATCCACCCCCGCCCATTGACGATATTGAAGAAAAACGCATCGAACGCAGAGAGGGTTAAAAAAGCACCGGCCACGGCCATAAGAGCGCTGCCCACCATCACCGCTCCGGTACGAACGGCATAGACCGGGATCCCCTGGGAAGCGGCAGCCTGGGGATTTTCTCCAACCATGCGCACGGCGAGGCCCAGAGGAGTTCGGTAGAGGATGTAGGCCATGAGGGGCACCAGGAGAAGGCTGAGGTAGGTGAGGGGCGGCTGGGTAAACAGGGTTTCTCCCAGAAAGGGCAGGCTGGAGAGACCCGGGATCGGCCAAGGGCTGAAGGGGATGATTTTGGGAGGAGAGGTGACCTGGGGCAGGGCCATGCGATAGACAAAATAAGCAGCATTGATGGTCAAGAGGGTGATGCCGATGCCGGTGACGTGCTGGGAAACCCCAAGGCGGACGGTCAACAGGCTGTGAATCAAGCCCACACCTGCACCGAGGACGGCAGCAAAGGCTACGCCCCACCACAATCCAGCCCCCTGATAGACCACCAGCCAACCGGTCATGGCCCCCAGGGTCATGATCCCTTCGATGCCCAAATTGAGAACGCCGGCCCGCTCACAGAGGACTTCGCCCAAAGTGCCAAAGAGCAAGGGAGTGGCAATGCGCAGGGTGGCCACCCAAAAGCTGGAGGTGCCGATTAAGCTGATTAAGCTCAGGAGTGCAGACACGGGTGCTCAGTCCCAGCGCAGACGATAGCGGGCCAACCCCATGCAGACCAACATCCACAGCAGGGCAGCAGCAACAATGACATCGGCAAGATAGGTGGGAACGCCCAAGCTACGCCCCATGGTATCGGCTCCCACATAAACCCCGGCAATGAAAACTGCGGCCCCCACCACTCCCAAGGGATGCAGTTGGGCCAACAGGGCAACAACAATGCCGGTGTAGCCAAAGCCCGGGGATAAATCCAAGGTGAGATAGCCCTTGAGCCCGAGAAGTTCACAAGCTCCCGCCAAGCCTGCCAGCCCACCTCCCAACAATGAGGTATATAAAATAACTCTCCGGACTGGGATGCCGAGGAACCTGGCCGCTTCTGGGTTGGCGCCTACGGCTCGCATTTCTAAGCCCCAAACGGTGAACTGCTCCAGCCCCCACACCCCCAGGGCAGCAAGCAGGGCGATGATTAAACCAGCGTGGAGACGACTGCGGGGAATCAGCCGCGGCAGAAGAGCACTCTCCGCCAGGGCACGACCTTGGGGCCAACCCAGAGCCAGAGGATCTTTGAGGGGGCCTTCCAGGAGATAGCTGATCCCAAGAAGAATGACAAAATTGAGCAGCAGGGTGGTCACCACTTCGTCCACCTGGAACTGAGTCTTGAGCCAGGCCGGGATCCACAGCAACAGCCCTCCAGCAATCCAGCCCGCCAGCAGCAGCACCAGCACCAACCACGGGCGCGGCAGCGAAAGCCCAGCGGTGCCCAAGAGGCTGGCAGCCAGAGCCCCGCCATAAAACTGGCCTTCTGCACCGATGTTCCACAACTTGGCCCGAAAACACACCGCCACCGCCAATCCCGTCAGGATCAGGGGAATGGCCCGCGTCAAAGTTTCGCTCAGGGCAAAGGGGGATCCCACCGCTCCCCGCAGCAAAGCTCCATAGGCTGCCAAAACCGGGGATCCCGTCCACAGGATCAGCAGGCTACAGGAGAGGAAAGCCAGGACAATGGCTGCCATCGGCGCACTCAGGATCAGCCAAAGGGGCACAGTGGAACGAGGTTCAACACGCATCGGCCACCTCCTGCCCGGCCATGCGCAACCCCAAGGCGGTCACCGTTGTGGTTTGGGTCGGGACTGCCGAGGAAAGCCGACCGCGATAGAGCACCGCCACCCGATCGGCCAAACTCAGCAATTCATCCAAGTCTTCAGAAATGAGCAGGATCCCGGCTCCAGCCCGGGCTGCTGCCAGCAGTTGGGCATGCACGTAAGCCACAGCCCCCAGATCCAGTCCCCGCGTCGGTTGGTGAGCCACAATCACCTGGGGATCCCGACACAGCTCCCGCGAGAGGATCACTTTTTGCATGTTTCCGCCGGACAGCAGTTGCACCGGCATCTGGAGCGCCCGCCAGGGATCCCCCCTCTGGAGCCCCCGCACATCGTAGGTCTGTAGCCAGGTGTGGGCCTGCTGATAGATTTGGCGGTGACGCAGGATCCCCCACCGCGAGAATTCGGGATCCCGATAGCGCTCGATCACCCAATTCTCCCACAGGCTAAGGGAACCGATCAGTCCGGTTTTGTGGCGGTCTTCCGGGATCCGGGCCATGCCTTGCCGCACCATCTCAGCAGGAGAGATCAGCCGCAGGACTCGGCCATGCAGATGGAGATGACCTTGGTGGGGCCGGATCACCCCGCAGATCAGATCTGCCAGGACGGATTGCCCATTGCCCGCCACCCCGGCAATACCCACGATTTCGTGACGCCGCACCGTCAGAGAAACCTGCTCCAGATGCTGCTGCCCTGCCCGACAGGAGACCTGCTGCAGCTCCAGGATCGTCTCCCCAACAGACAAGGGCGCTTTGACCACCGCCGCCAACCGCTGCCCCACCATCGCTTCCGCCAGAGCTGTGGGATGGATCTCAGCCGTCTTGCCCGCCATCACCACCCGCCCTGAGCGCAGCACCATCACCCGGTCACTGATGCGCATCACCTCCTGGAGCTTGTGGGAAATCAGCAGGATCCCCAGTCCGCGACCGGCCATCTGCCGTAGGGTGTGAAAAAACGGCTCAATTTCCGGTGGGGTTAACACCGCCGTAGGCTCATCCAAAATCAGGATCTGCGCCCCTCGATACAGCACCTTGAGGATCTCCACCCGCTGCCGCTCCCCTAAGGTCAGGGATCCCACCAGGGCATCGGGATCCACGGCCAACCCCAATTCCTCAGCTAGCTTTTGGATGCGCCGCCGTCCCTCTCGCCGCCGAGACCACAGGTGCCACAGGGGCTGAGTGCCCAGCAGAATGTTGTCCAGCACCGACAGATTATCGGCCAAGACCACATGCTGATGCACCATGCCTATCCCCGCCGCCAAGGCAGCCGCTGGGGATCCCAGCTTGAGGGGCCGACCAAACACCCACACCTGACCCTGATCGGGAACATAGTGCCCAAACAGGATATTCATCAGCGTCGTTTTGCCCGCCCCATTTTCCCCCAAGATGGCCAGAATCTCCCCGGCCCGCAGTTCGAGATCGATCTGGTCGTTGGCCAGCAGAGCACCAAAGCGCTTGGTGATGCCCACCACCTTCAAGGCCAAAGGCGCTTCAGAGGGTGGACTTGGGTTCGCTATCATCGATGGCTACAACAAAAGACCCTGCCAGAATCTCTGCCTGCCGCTGCATCACCTTAGCTTTCAGTTCAGCCGGAACCTTGTCGGCGAAGGTTCCCCAGTCGGAGAGGCTGGATCCCCCATATTTCATCATGCTGTAGATCCCGTAGTCCTCTGCCTTAAATTCTCCGGCCTTCACCGCGGCAATGGCTCTGTCGATGGTGGGTTCCATGTGCCACAGGGCGCTGACCACCACCGTTTCCGGGTAGTCCGGCTGGGTATCGATCACATTGCCGATGGCCAAAACGCCCCTCTCTTTAGCAGCATCAGATACCCCAAACCGCTCTGCATAGAGGATATCTGCACCGGCATCAATTTGGGCAAAAGCCGCCTCTTTGGCTTTGGGGGGATCAAACCAACTGCCGATAAAGGTGACCAAAAACTTCACCTCCGGCTGCAGTTCCCTCGCCCCTGCCATAAAAGCATTCATGAGGCGGTTCACTTCTGGAATGGGATAGCCCCCCACCATGCCGATGATTTTGGAGCGGGTCAGCCCCCCGGCCACCATTCCCATCAGATAGGAAGGCTCGTGGATGTAGTTGTCAAACACGGCAAAATTGCTCAGGGCAGGATCCGGCTTGAGGCTGGATCCCATCAAAAAGCTGACCTTGGGATAGTCTTTGGCTACTTCCCGCGCTTCCCGCTCCACCCCGAAGACCTCACCCACCAGCAGTTGGACGCCGCTCTCGGCATACTGACGCAGCACCCGTGGGTAGTCGGTGTTGGAAACTGACTCTGACCAGGTGTAGTCAATATCCCCCCGCTCCTGGGCGGTCATCAACGCTTTATGGATCCGGCTCACCCACTGCTGCTCAATGGGAACCGTATAAACCCCGGCCACCTTCAGCTTGGTTCCTTGAGCCACCGCGGCATCGCGAACCAACCAGCGGCTCCCCATCAAGCCAGCCACGAAAGCCCCAGAACGCAGGCAGAATTCCCGCCGGGAGAGTTCTAAACGTGCCATAGTCGCTTCTGTTGAGGTTAGTTCGAGATCGGGTTACTGCTCGGCTTATCCTAAGGGGGAGATCCCTGAAAATATGTATCCTGAAATACAATTTTTTGAGAAGGAGCTTGTTTGTAATGGACAACGAAGTTTCGTTTGTGCAGGCGTTGAACTGGGTCAACCAAAA
>NZ_JANSIO010000464.1:0-1798 GCF_047462195.1 Synechococcus sp. R3-13
CACGGGTATTTTGTAGTTTCTGATACAAAATTCATTTGAGCTCCGCTTTCTGACCAAGACCAAATTGCTGGCCATCTCAGACACCTCTTTTCCTTCTGGCTTGGGTCAACCGGGATTGGGTGTTGGGGATCCAAAACTTGGGCAATGGCCGCCACTTGGCCAACCTCTGGGCAGAGATAACCCTATGGGATGGGCAAAAAAGGCCCCAATGGCCTGAGGCGAGCGAAAATGAGGCTAATAGGCCTCGGCCTCGACCGGTTCGCCAAGGGGTGTTAAGCTAAAGCGTAGTCGTTATGAGTTTGGCTTTTATTCCCATTGCAGAAGGAGAGACATCGGATGACAGAGCAAAGTCGGGTTGAGAATGTGGTGATCATCGGCTCCGGCCCTGCCGGGTTTACAGCAGCCATTTACGCTGGGCGTGCCAACCTGAAGCCGGTCGTGTTCGAGGGGTTCCAGGCGGGCGGGATCCCTGGCGGGCAACTGATGACCACCACCGAGGTGGAAAACTTTCCGGGCTTTCCCGAAGGCATCACCGGCCCCCAACTGATGAAGAACATGCGAGCCCAAGCGCAGCGGTGGGGGGCGGAACTCTACACTGAAGATGTCACCTTCGTCGATTTAAGCCAGCGGCCCTTTGTCGTCCGTTCTGACGAGCGGGAATTGCGCACCCACAGCCTGATCATCGCCACCGGGGCCACAGCCAAGCGCCTACACCTGCCGGGGGAGGAGACCTACTGGAACCGGGGCATGTCAGCTTGTGCTGTCTGCGATGGGGCTATGCCCATGTTCAGAGGGGTGGAACTGGTGGTCATTGGCGGCGGCGATACTGCTTGTGAGGAAGCCACCTACCTGACCAAGTTTGGATCCCACGTGCATATGCTGGTGCGGAGTGACAAAATGCGGGCCAGCAAGGCCATGCAGGATCGTGTTCTCAACAACCCCAAGATCACTGTGCACTGGAACACCGAGGCGGTGGAAGTGATGGGCGACGGCCTGCGCCTGACCGGGGTGAAAGTGCGGAACAACCAAACCGGCGAAATACGCGAGATGTCAGTGGGTGGCCTATTTTATGCCATTGGCCACAAGCCCAACACCGACTTGTTCAAAGGACAACTGGAACTGGATGAAGTCGGCTACATCGTCACCCGCCCGGGATCCGTGGCCACCAGTGTGGAGGGGGTGTTTGCCGCCGGCGACGTGCAGGATCACGAGTTTCGTCAGGCGATTACCGCCGCCGGTACCGGCTGTATGGCAGCGATGTTGGCGGAGCGTTGGCTCTCCGAACACGGCTTGGCCCAAGAGTACCATGTCCTTGCCCAGAGTCCTCCTGAACCCAGCCCTGCTGCTGCTTCTGAGGCAGAGTCTGCTGGGGATCCTGCTGTTGAGGAGGCCAGCTTTGAGGAGAATGGACAGGATGACTTAGACTTCAGCAAGACTTGCCATGAGGGGAGCTATGCCCTGCGGCGACTCTACCACGAAAGCGATCGCCTGCTGATGGTCAAGTACACGGCTCCCACCTGTACCCCTTGCCATGCCCTCAAGCCGATCTTGAACAAGATCATCGATGAGTTCTCAGACAAGCTGCACGTGGTGGAGATCGATATTGAGAAAGATCCGGAGATTGCAGAGGCAGGGGGGGTGGCGGGCACCCCGACGGTGCAATTTTTCAAAAACAAGACGCTGGTGGCCCAGTTGGTGGGCGTTAAGCCCAAGTCCCAATATCGAGAGGTGATCCAGGCCAATTTGTGTGAGGAAAAATCCCCCTAAGGATGTTGTCCTCTCCAACCTCTGGCCCCTC
>NZ_JANSIO010000465.1:0-716 GCF_047462195.1 Synechococcus sp. R3-13
TGGTGCGGGCCTCCAGCCCGAAAATTTGGTGACTGGGGCCGGAGAATGAAGATAGGCTGGAAGCGAACGTTGGTGTTCATCCAGGCGAGCGGGGGAAAAAGATGAACGAGCCCATGTCGCCGTCAGTACGGGCGGCTATCGAGCGGATGAAGTCTCGTTTGCGCATGACTCGTCGCTTTGGGTTTTGGTTCCAGGCAATCTTGGGGGCGACGGCGCTGCTGCTGTGGTTTGGCTTTTTAATCGGCCAAAATACCGTCTATCGAGATGACTCGCTGGGGGCTGTCATCGCCTTCTGGTTCACCTTGTTTACATTGCTCACCCTGGCAGCCGGTCTATTTTTCAACTGGCGCTACTTGCTCCACGCGGAGCGCCGCTCAGCTTCTGCCGATGCCTTAAGCCAATTGGATCTGCCCAAGCAGTTGCAGTTGGTCACCTATGTCAGCCTCATTGGGGCCTTCCTTGCTTTGATTGGTATGGAAGCCCAAGTGGGCGAGCTGTTGGCGCGCATGTTTTCCCGCACCCAGGCCAACCAGGTGACAGGAGTGCTGCTGCTGGCCGCCAACATCAACGTGACGTTTGCCCACTTCGTCTGCTTGGCAGGGGTTCTCTGGATTACCGGTGTCCTCGACCGCGAACCCTAGCGCCGGATCCCTGGCCCAGTTTTGGGAGTCATTGGCATTTACGTTTTTGACCAGTGACAAGACGGCTTGTCGCTT
>NZ_JANSIO010000466.1:0-341 GCF_047462195.1 Synechococcus sp. R3-13
CCTCCCCATAGCAGCCAGTGGCCCATGAAACCAAAACCAACCAAACGCCGACGGCGATGGTTGTCCCTGTTGGAGGAGCTCAGGCGGGGAAATGAGCCGCGGGGCAGCCGCTTGCCCGGGCGGGGTGTGGCGGGGGGAAACTTCATGGGTAAACCCTAGCCTGTTCGCATGAGCAGTGCAGAACACTATCCCTACACGGGGTGGGCACTCGACCGGCAGCAGAACATCCAACGCCCTCTACTCTTGGCCGGTTGGGGAGAAAAAGTGCCCCTTCGTTACTTCCAAAAGAGAATCTCCCCGCGTGACATACTCCCGCACTCATGCTGACGCAAAGCGCTCCG
>NZ_JANSIO010000466.1:351-2643 GCF_047462195.1 Synechococcus sp. R3-13
GAGAGAAGGTCTAGTCAACTCTAGATCGCCCGTCAAGGGGCAACCCGACTGTTGCCAGCGGCGGATGGCCTGGGCAGTGAGTCCATTCGTTACATCGCGAATGGGGATCCCCGATCCGGTTACCTGCAGACGCACCAACCGCCAGGGATCCCCAGGAGCAGCCCGCAGAACATAAGCCTCGTAGGCCAGTTGCAGGGTTTCGCTGCGCCGACCGGCCAAGGAGTTGCCCTCCTTTTGGGGGTGTTGGGGCAAGACCAAGCGGCGCTCCAGCGTGGTGAAATACAGCCGAAAAGCTTCTGGCGAAACAGCAGTTGCGGTGTCCGGCAAAACCGGAGCCAGCTCCTGTTGGCGTAAGCGGGCCGGAGACCCTGGAGAGAGCATTTCAACCTCTGGCTTCCCCACCAGCACAACCTGAAACTCAGAGCGGGAGCGGCTCAAGGCCAGATTGAGAAACAAAGGCAACTGCTCCGTTAGAGCCTCAGCCCAAATCTGAGGAGCAGCCAGGCAAGTTTCCCCTCTTGCCGGAACGAAATGCTCCGCACCCCTAACGCGACCGGGAGTGCTGACCAGGCCCAAAACCACCGACAAACCGACTCCTAGCCAACATCTCCTGCCGGATCCAGCCGGCCTTTTTTCAGGGATCCACTGCACAAGCCTACGGCGTCGTTGCATTACAGAACTACCCCAATAACATCGGGCATCTCCCCACACCCTCACCCGGCAGCATCCCATGAGGCTTGGAAGCGCCGCAAGGCGGCCACGGGATCGGGAGAAGCGGTGATGGGGCGGCCCACCACCAGATAATCGGCTCCTGCCCGCAGAGCTTCGTCGGGCGTGCAGATGCGCTGTTGATCCTCCTCTCCATCCCCCGCCTTGGCTTGGCCCAGACGGATCCCGGGAGTAACCAGCAAAACCTCCGGCCCCAAAGCTTGGCGCAACCGCGAGACCTCCTGAGGAGAGCAAACCAGTCCAGTAAAGCCTTGAGCTTGAGCCAGCCGGGCCAAATGCAACACATAGTCGGCGGGATCCATCTCGATGCCCAGTTCCTGTCGCACCTGCGGGGGGCTGATGCTGGTTAAGAGGGTAACCGCCAATAGTCGACAAGAACTGCCCTGGGCGGCTGCCACGGCTGCCCGCAACATGGCACTGCCGCCGGCAGCATGGACGGTGAGCAGATCCACTCCATAGCTGACGGCCACCTCCGTAGCCCTCCCCACGGTGTGGGGAATGTCGTGCAGCTTCAAATCCAGAAAAATGCGCTTGCCCCTTTCCTTGAGAGCCTGCAGAACGGAAAAACCCGCAGCAGTGAACAACTCCAGGCCCACCTTCCACCACAGCACCTGCGGCAAAGAGTCCACCCACTTCAAAGCCTGCTCTTGAGAAGAGGTATCCAGCGCAACAATCAGGCGGTCACCCTTCATCGGGGCTCATTCCGGGGCTCATAGTGGGGACAGCCCTCACAGGGGCCGCAGGGGTTGACGGCGCAGCGCAACTCTGGAGAATGGGCATTGTAGCGGCAGGTGGGATCCCCGATGTATTCTGGCGGCGAAGCCACGTAAGTGTAAACAACCACGCCCCCAAATCCTATCGGGCTGACGAAGAAACGACTGGTGGTGAAAGATTCGCCAGAAGGGTTGAGGGTTTCCTCAAGGGGTTCTGGCTCAGGCTCCAGCTCCACTTCCTCCTCCAGATTCCAGAGGGCTTCCCACTGCCTAAGGGTTTCCTGTAAAGGCACAGCCAAGTGCTCTGCCAGCTCCATCAGGGCAGCCTCCAAAGAGGCCAAACTTTCTTCGGCCACTTGGGCAAAGGCTGCAACCCATTCCTCCAAAAGTTTCTCAAAATCCATGCAGCAGCGACCTAGAGGCTCCTTCTTCACCTTACCGCCAGCCTGGGCAACCTTTAACTTCCTCCCCGGCAAACGGCATCCACTAGAGCTTGATTGACCAATGGAAACAGCTCTGCCAACTCTTCTGTGGAGAGGTTTCCGGTGCAGACATTGGCGCGAATATGCCACTCTGCCCACATTTGCGCCGAAGGAGCAGCAGGATCCCGGCCCTCCTCAGAACCTGAACCGCCCACAGGTACCCGAGGGAGGCTGCGTCCCGACCCAAGGTTCAGTTGCAGTACGCTGTCACGGTTGATGCCAGTCAGCGAGGTTTGAGCGTTAGCCTCCTCAAGGAAAGCGAGAGAGAAAGCCAAAGCCATCCCAGCTAATCCCCAGAAAACAGCGCGGTAAACCATTGGATCCCCAGTAGTTAGATAGAGCATGACTCTAGTCAATAATAAGCTCAA
>NZ_JANSIO010000467.1:0-4980 GCF_047462195.1 Synechococcus sp. R3-13
ACTGCGAAGTAGTCAGGGTCGGGTAGTTTACTAAGATAATGCCCAAGATTCTCGGATAAGCCTCCGTTGATTTACGCACAGGAGGGCGGCCTCGGCAAGGATAAACTCCCCGCGCGACCCCACACGTAAAGACTTGAAATAAGATTTAGGTGTTCAATAACTCATGAATCACCTGCGTTTGTTGCCCTTTCCAGCCGAGGTTGGGGTCAAGCTTGCCCTGTTGATAAGGCTCTTTTTCCCCTCCCACCTGGCGAGCTGAGGGCCTATTGCCTCTATGTGATGGTTGCCTATGGACTGCCGAAGGGATCCCCACACCCCAACGCCCTGCAACCTTGTCTCCTGCTGACTTCGAGAGTGCCAAGCTGCCATGTCACGCATCCTCATCATCGATGATGATCCCAGCATTTGTGCTCTACTGCAGCGGTACTTGCAGCGGCAGGGGTATTCGGTTGAGGTGGCGATGACGGGGGCCGAGGGCTTACAGCAGTTGCGCGCTTTTCAGCCGGCCTTGGTAATTTTGGATCTGAACTTGCCGGATGTGAGCGGCTACGATCTCTGCCAGCAAATGCAAAAAGAGACCGGCGTGTACGTGTTGATGTTGACCAGCCGCGTCAGCCCTGCTGATAAGTTGCACGGATTCCAGTTGGGGGCAGATGACTACCTGACCAAGCCCTTCAGCCTGCCGGAGTTACAGGCGCGAGTGCAAGCCATTCTGCGGCGGCAACGCATGAAGACCGAAGTTGCCAGCGCACCGGTCTTGACCTTTGCCTCTTTGGTAATCGACCCGGAAACCCGAGCAGTCATCCGCGAGCAGCGCCTGATCAACTTAACAGCACTGGAGTTCGATTTGCTCTATGCTATGGCTCGACATCCGGGGCGGGTTTGGCGACGGGCTGAGCTGATTCAAGAGGTGTGGGATTTTAACCACGAGGGAGATGAACGGGTGGTCGATGTCCACATTGGCCAAATTCGCAAGAAACTAGAGACTGATACCAGCCAACCGGAGTTGATCCGCACCGTGCGTGGAGTTGGCTACAAGTTTGAGCCCCCCGCTCCGAAGGAGGGATGGGGAGAGGAAAAACCTTAACCCCCAAATAACTCTCCCCTCTTCACGTTGGGAGAGGGGCCAGGGGTGAGGGCCCGTTAATCCAAGCGGCGGCCTGTCAAACGCACAAAAATGTCTTCTAAGTTGGCTGGGCGCACCATGAGGCCGGTTTTGTCGGGTTCTGCCTCCAACTGCCGCTGAGCTTCCGCCAAGCTGGGGAAAAAGGTGTAGTTCACCTCCCGGCCAGGACAGGATCGCACCAGCAGGGCCTCTCCATACTTGGCCCGCAGTTGCTCGGTGCTGCCCAACTCGATTAACCTTCCCCCATCCATGATGCCAATGCGGTCGCACAGCTCTTCCGCCTCTTCCATATAGTGGGTTGTAATCAGCAAGGTCATGCCCTGTTGGTTCAGATCCCGCAAGATCTCCCACAACAGCCGCCGCGCCTGGGGATCCAACCCGACGGTGGGCTCGTCCAAAAACAAAATCTGGGGGCGATGCAGTAACGCCCTGGCCACCTGCAAGCGTCGTTTCATTCCCCCTGAGAGGGTTTTCACTTTGTCTTGCCGGCGATCCGCCAGCCGCACATACTCCAGCCATTCATCGATGCGCCGTTGCCGCTCTGGGTTGGGGATGTGGTGCATACGCCCGTGGAACTCCAGGTTTTCCCAAACGGTCAGCTCTGCCTCTAGGGTGATAGGCTGCAGAACTACGCCAATTTGCTGCCGCACCGCCACCGGATCCCGCACCACGTCATACCCCCCCACCCGGATGGATCCCTGGCTGGGTCGGGTAAGGCTAGTAAGCATGCGGATGGTGGTGGATTTGCCGGCGCCGTTGGGCCCCAACAGGGCAAACACTTCCCCCTGGGGGATCTGCAGGCTCAAATCTTGAACGGCAACCTGCTGCCCAAAGCGTTTCCACACCCCCTGCATTTCCACCGCCGCCGTCTTGGTTTGGGACAAGGTTGGGGCCGTCGAAAGAGCTGTCACAGTCCGCTCCGGTAAAGTGTAAAGAAATCTTTATTCTCCAGCATACGCCAGCCGTGTCAGCAAGCTGCAGGTCTTATCAGGGATCCCTGCCCTTGGCAGTAGTTTATGCTATCCCTTCAAGTCTTCCGTGGCTGTGATCTCGTTCCCTGTGGTTTTTCTCTAAGCTCTGCAAATAGCATACATTGCACCTGAAGAGTGAGTTGCGTCCGCAGGGCAGGGCATGAGCGTACAGCAGATAGGGGAAGTTGTGCTAAATGGCTAGTGCTGTATTTGTACCTATGGGTAACAATAAAGACACAAGCTTGAGCGGTCTGGCTGTCAGACTGGGGCTTTCTTCTCAGTGAAGCGACCTCCCTCAGCGCCCACCGATACCCTCTACTAACCAATCTGAATCTGATCTGAGCAAAATGCAGAGCAAAGACCGGTTCGACCAAATTGACTTCCGGCTGGATCGCCTGGTTGGGGCTGTGTTGACCCTGGCCGAGGCCGTCAGCTTCGTCAAGGATGACCTGACCCATCTGAAAGCCATTGTTCAACAACAGGTGCTGATATCCCAGGAGCAGAGCACTTGGCTGGGAGAGTTAAAGGCAATATGTCAACAGCAAGCCGATACAGCTCGTCGCCAATCTGAGACGATTGAGCGCATTATTGCCCATCTCCTGCCCGCTCAGGATCCCAAGTCTTGAGGGATCCCAAAGGCAACCTGGGGGCGTGCCACAATGGCAGCAGAGCTGAGGTTGTCCGCCGTTGGAGTGCCAGGTTGCAGCAGCAGGACAGGGTTCTGTTGAGGCTGAGGAGCTGCTTGCTTTCTTTCGTTGCCGACGCTTGCCTTACCTGGATCGCTTTGGCCCTCAAGAGGCCAAGCTGCCGCCGGACAACCTGCTGGAGCAATGGCGGCGGGATCGCCAAGCCCTGGCAGCCGCTGTGTTTGAGCGATTCCCCGGAGAACGGGTTGCGCCGGGCAATGAAGCTCTCTTGGCAGCCATGGCCGACGGGGCGGAGCGGATCTACGGCGGACGGATTGCCGCAGAGCTGTTTTGGCAACCGCAGGAAGATCTCAACTGTACTGCTGAGGCAGAGCTGTTGCAGCTTGCTTCTGAACCTGTCCCTCACTCCTCCTCTCCAAGGGATCCCATCCCTGCCCCAGAAGACTACGAGATGGTGCCCGCTCTTGCGTTGCCGCCTGAAGCTGTTCCAGAGAGACGTTCAGTTTGGGTGAGCAGCTCCCTGGATCTGCTGATTCGGGATCCCGCTCTCGTTGGCAGAAGTCGCCACGCCGCCCGATCCTCTTACCTGCCGGTTCATATTCGTATCGGCAAACGCCCCAAACCGGAATACGAATTGTTGCTGGCTTTGCAGGCAGAGCTGCTCGGATCCCTGCAGGGAAACGTTCCCAAGCGGGGCATTTTGATCCTGAAAGATGGGAAGTGGCACCCCGTCCACCTGAGCCGCCGACGAGCACAGGTGCGGCAATTGCTGCAGGAGTACCTGCACTCCCTCAGCCAGCCGGAACCGCCCCAGGTGTTTATGGCCCGCAGCCGCTGTCATCTTTGCCACTGGCGGGAGCATTGTCGGCAGTTGAACGCCACCGCCCAACCCCTCAGCCTGCTGCCGGGCGTAACGGGATCCCGCTATCCCCTTTTGCAAGAGGCGGGGATCCACTCGATTGAAGCCCTGGCCAACGCTCAGTTGGATAGGTTGCAAGCCATTCCCAAGTTGGGATCCGGCGTGGCCCTGCAACTGCAGCTGCAAGCCCGTGCCACCCTCAGCCGGCAGCCTCTCTGGATTCAATCCCCCCCGCAAACCCTGCCCACCACACCCGTAGAGCTGTACTTCGATATCGAGGCGGATCCCCGTCACAACGTCGCCTATCTGCTGGGGCTGCTGGTGGTGGAGCAAGCCGAGGGGAAAAAGGTTACAAGCTATCACAGTTGCCTGGCCGCCGAGCCGCGGGAAGAAAGGCAAGCTTGGGAGCAATTCTTGCAACTGGCACAACGCTATCCCGACGCTCCCATCTACCACTTTCAGGGCTTTGAAGTGCAGACCTGCCGACGGCTGGGGGAGCAATACCGCACGGATCCCCGACAAGTGCGCCAGTTGTTGCAGCGCTTTGTGGATTTACAGGCCTGGGTGCAACGCTCGGTGGTGCTGCCGATCGAGAGCTATTCCCTGAAAAACATCGCCCGCTGGCTGGGGTTTCAGTGGCGTCTGCCTGATGCCAATGGCGCCCAGTCCATTTATTGGTATAGCCAATGGCTGGAAACTCGGGAGCGCAGATATTTGGAGCACTCGCTTATCTACAACGAGGATGACTGCCGGGCTACCCACCGCCTAAAAGACTGGCTGTCCCAAGGAGTCCTCCATGCCGAATGATGCGAATAAATTGACAAAGACGGCCTATCCCCAGCCGCAAATGCCGCAGCTTGCGCCGCCAGTCTTGTGGCCAGTTGCTGAGGTTTCGCTTAGAATCAGGCAGGACTGTTTAGTTTATCAGGGGAATCCCATGCTGTTGAAATCTCATGAATCTCCTCGCCATCAGGGCAGAAACCGTCGCGGTCGTGGGGGATCGGCACGCAAGCGCCAACTGGACAAACGGAACCGCGCCTTGATGCAACGATTACGACAACGAGAGCAAGCTCTCAACTCTCGATCTTCTCGGCAGGGGCAAGTTAACCCTGCCTTTTTTGTGCTTGCTTCTTTTTTCCCTCAGCCTGGCTACAAGGGATCCCGCTTGGCTGCCTGATCCGCCCATTTCTTTCATGGCATCGAAGAATCGAAGAGTTTGCTTCTTGCGCCTTCAAGACAAAGACTGCACCCCTGCCGATAGATGCGGGTTTTGGCTGCGGGGCTCTGGATAGGTGGGAAACTCTCGGTCGATAGCGTAAACGGCTCAATTCCCGTCGCAGGCAGGATCGGGATGACAGGATTTGAACCTGCGGCCCT
>NZ_JANSIO010000467.1:4990-9930 GCF_047462195.1 Synechococcus sp. R3-13
GCTTAGCTTTTGTGATTATGCCAGATCCCCGCCTCTGATGCACACCCAAGCAGGGATCCCTCGCTCAAGGCAACAAGGGAAACAAACATTTGTCCAGGTCAGGACTTGAGCATCTTGGCCGGCATGACAATGAGGGTATTTCCCTGTCGCTCCACCACGTAGAGCTCCTGTCCGGCTTGGATTTCCAGGTTGGGAATGCTGCACTTGGCGTTCCAGGTGGAACCCAGATAAGAAACCCGCCCCCGTTCGCCTGGGGGAATGGGGGTGATTGCCCGCGCCTCGCGAGATTCCTCTACCTGAACCGATCCATGGGGCACCAGACGGCGACTGAGGATAATCAACACCACCGATGCCCCAATCCAGCTGGCAAATTGTACCCAGATCGGCAGCCCCAAATAAGCCAAAAGCCCTGCCAAGAGCGCCGCCAGCCCCACCGAGCCGGCAACCAATTCTGGCAAAAACAATTCGGCAGAAATGAGGACTAACCCTATGACGATCCAAGGCCAAACCATAGAATCCAGGGATCCCACCAAATTCAGTATGGCTCAAAACCCCTGGATCCTCAGCAGGGATCCCTTGAGAAGACTCAGTTGGGGCCTACCCGCCCAAGCGGTAGTTCTCCAAAAACTGCAGGGGATCCATCTCTTCCTGAGGGGAGCTTTTGGGTAGGTTCTTGGATTCGGCGATCCGCATCAAGGTCTCCCAGTCGGTGCTCATGACAAAGGCCACGGCTTGGCGAGCCGCCTCTCGGTGGGGGCAGTCCTCTCCCAAGACACAGCCATCTCGACAGAGGGTGGCGCAATCGTGCGCGGTGCTCCTGGGATCCGGGCCAGCCATGATGTCTTCCTCTCGGTGGGTTTCACGTTTTCTTTAGGATACCTGAAGAGAATCTTGCGCTTGCAGGAGATTTTGGGCAGGGCGGGTAGCTTGGATGAGGAGATGAGGCGACAAGACCTGTTCAAGCAAGAGGAGCCTTATGGAGTTTTCGCAATTGCAAGCGCTGGTGGATCGAGCGCTGGAAGACAAAAAGCTCACCCGCACAGAGGTGGATCAAATCGTCAACGCCATCCGGTCGGACGGCAAAATCTCCCCCGAAGAGATGGGCTTGCTGGAGTCCATTCGCGAAATGGTGCTCCGCCGGGAGATTCAGGTGGTGGAAACGGCAGATTAAGGGGCAGGGATCCCCAAGTAGAGGGTGACTTCGCTGCGATTGTGAAACAGGTGGCGGGCTCTCACCAGGGGGAAGGCACTACCCAAAATCTCCAGACTTTGCCGCAGCACCCGCAGGCGGTGTTGGTGGGGTAGCTTCAGGGTCATCACAGCTCTCCCCTGTGGCTGCAGATGGGGGGCAAAAGCCACCATCAGGCGGGCAGAAGCCGGGCCATCCATGCGCATGTCGTTGAGGATGAGGTGAAACCGGCCTGGGCCACGGGCCAGGTAGGCTTGGGCGCTGAGGCGATGGTGGCAGATCCCCGGATCTTGGCTGAGGCGCTCGTGCAAGTCCCCCGGATCCACTGCCGTGACCTGCTGGCCATATAGGCGCAAAATGCGCGACCATCCCCCCGGTGCTGCCCCCAGATCCAGAGCCTGTCCCCCCGGCACCAAGGGAATCTGAAACACCTGGATGGCCTCCAGCAGCTTAAACTCGGAGCGGCTGATTTGCTCTGGATCCCGCCGAAAGCGATGGATCCCACCGGCCCAGTTGGAGAGGTTCTGGGCAGCCAAGGATAGGCCCAGCCAAGCGCGAATGCCCATCGGTTGAGCCAGGATCACCACCGAGATTACCTGCTGGGGGTCTTTGACCTGCAGGGGGGATCCCACCGCCGCCATCACCTGTTCTGCCAAGGTTTCATTGACCTGGAAGGGCTTGAGATTCCGCTCCCCAAACAGGCGCGTCTGAACCGAAAAGCTGAGGGCGGGGTCAATGGCTGCCAACATTTCCCCATCAAGGCGCAATTCAACTGGGGATCCCCCAGATAGCCGCCGTTCTTGGTGAATGGGGCAGATGTGGCGTAAAAAAATGGGCGGGTCAGCTTGCCAAGCCTCAGCCAGGTCAGCAAATGAGCGTTGGCTGCACACCCATACCAAGCCAGGTGCTTCCTTTAGCCGCTGCACGGCAGCCTCTGGATCCGCAGCTTCTATCTCCCGGATCGCCAAATCCATAAAATCCGGGTCGGCGCTGCCCAGCCATGTATGGGTATCAGGGGGGAGAGGATTGCTCAACGGGCTCGCTGCCAACGCACGTAGGGTAAAGAAGCGGCTACTTGCTGAATCTGGGCTTGGGCGGCCAGCAGTTGTCCTGTGGCGTCCCAGGTGCCCTGCACCAGCATTTGCCAGGCTCCCTGGGGGATCTCCACAGCAGCGGTATTTGCCTCCCAGCGCACCTGTTTGTTGGGCAGATCCAGCGTTAACTGGAGCTGGGGATTTTCCGCCACCGCCTTCTGCAGGGCTTGAATCACAGCCGGGGGTGCCGTAACACAAGGGATCCCTAGGGCCAAGCAGTTGCCGAAGAAAATCTCGGCAAAGCTTTCGCCAATGAGGGCGCGGATCCCCCATTTGGCCAGCGCTTGGGGGGCATGCTCCCGGCTGGAGCCACAGCCAAAATTGGCATTGACCACGAGGATCTGGGCTCCCTGGTACTGGGGTTGATCGAAGGGGTGTTGGCCGGGATCCTGGGCGCGGTCGTCGGCAAACACGTGCTGGCCCAAGCTGTCGAAGGTGACGCACTTCAAAAAGCGGGCCGGGATAATCCGATCGGTGTCGATGTCGTTGCCCAGCAGGGGGATCCCTCGGCCTGTGACGGTCAAAACTTCGCTTGACATGGGAACTTGATGAATTCTCCCAGAGAGGACTTCAGGGTATCGCAACGTTCGGCAAAACCCTGCCCAACGGCAAAGGAAAGCCGGCAAAAGGGGAAGGCTCAGCTCGGCTACCGGCGGTAAACCTGATTTTCCAAATTGCGCACCTGCCGCTCCAGCCGATCCAGCCGCCCCCGCAGCTCGTCCATTTCCGATTGGCGGGGCACGCCCAGATCCTGCAGGACGTTGCGCACCTGCCGCTGAACGTAGGATTCAAAGTTACTCTGCTCGGCCTTCACCTGGTTGAGCAGGTTGTTGATGACATTGGATGCCTCTTCTGGGTTGAGCTGCCCCTTCTGCACCAAGTCGTCGGCAGCCTTTCTCAACTGTTCTGCCAGCAGAGTGGTTGTGCCCACGCCCATTAGCAAGAGCTGACGTAAGATACTGTTGTTGTCCAATGCTGCCCTCCAAAGGACGCTTCGCGAACGGTACGGGCCTCCATGACTACCCATTTTCCTCAGTTTGCCCTCAACTTCGCAACCGGCTCGGCCAGTTTCTCCCTTTCGCCTGAGGCGGCACAACAATGGCACAAGGCTCTGCAAATCCTCTTGGAGCGACTCAAGATCCGTTCCCGACAGCAGCCTCAGGAGCCGGTTGAGTTTCGTTACCCTACTGAAGATTTCAGCTTGGAGATGTTCTGCAACCCCAACATCTGGGCTGGCCCCCACGCAGCCAAGGTGCTGGTGACTCTGAAAACCAAGGTGCTGCGCCTTTCCACCGAAGTGGAGTTCTCTCGCCTTCAAGAAGACCTCAGCCAATATCTGGAGTCCCTAACATGAGCGAAGATGCCCATGCTGCGGGAGAGGAGCCCGCGGCCATTACGGTGACGCAACTGCTGGACGAGCCGTCAGAGGGGATCCCCGGCCACTTGGAAGTGGTTGCCCTCACTTGGCACGACCGCCAGCGATCCCGGCAACGGCTGGTGAGCGACTGGGGCACCGAGATCCAGCTGATGCTGCCCCGCGGCACCCATCTTCACGATGGGGATCTGCTCTATGCGGATGCGCAGCGACACATTCGGGTCAGAGCCCAACCCGAACCGGTGCTCTTGATTCAACCTGAAAACCCCATCCAGATGGGCCAAGTGATTCATCAACTGGGCAATTGGCACCGTCCGGCCCACGTTTCCCCCCAAGGGCAGATCCTGGCGCTGGCCGATGATCCGCTGCAGGACTGGCTGGCCCACATGGGGATCCCGTTTCGGTTGGAGATGGCTGTCTTCGAGCCCAACCTGTTGGCCCACAGCCATTAACCTGGGCCTCTCTGAGCACAAACCCGTCCCTCAGACCTATGGCCTAGGCCCCACCCTCTGCTCCTCTGGTTACCAACCGCGCTGCAAACTCTCGGTGTTCCTCCGACTCAATTCCCCTTTGCAGCACACCCAACACCTGCTGCATGTTGCCCGTCAGCAGCGCGTCCACGGCTAACCACAACCCCGGAAACACTCGACTGTACAAGACGCCCGACTCATTGGGCTGTTGCAGCACGTACTCTCCATTCTGGAAGACATACCAGCGAAAGGCTTGCTCTTGGGTTAGCCAGACCAGATATTCCCGCACGCCGTTGCGCCGGTAGGCCCGCAGCTTATCATGCAGGTCGTAGGAAGCTGTGCTGGCGGCAATCTCCACAATCAGCTCCGGTGCACCCTCAATGTAGTCATCCTCGCTAATGCGGGACTGTCCCCCACAAGATTCGTGCATCCGCAATATGGCATCTGGCTGCGGCTCATTGTCCAAGTCCAGGCGAACGGTTGGATTGCCCGCCGACTCAACCCCCGGCGTTGCTGCTTCATAAACTCCCAGCCAGGCCATGATGTGGCTGTGTGGTCTGCCATGTCGGCGATATCTGAGGGGAGATGCCACGTAAACAATTCCCTCAATCAGCTCGGCTTTTTTGAGCTGAGGCATGGCTTGATAGCGCCGTTCAAACTCATCGCGGGTGAGACGATCGCCGCTTTCTAAGATGGGCAGTTCACGGAAGGAAGGGCTACTGACGCTCATGACCAGCTCTCTTACCAGCAGTCGCGACAGTGTTGCGGAGCAATATCGATGACTGATACATTTACGCTGAACACTGCTGAAC
>NZ_JANSIO010000468.1:0-2676 GCF_047462195.1 Synechococcus sp. R3-13
CCCAACCCCTCTCCCCTGGGGAGAGGGGGGTTTTGAGTGGCTGGCAGTGGGGGCAAAAGTGAGCCGAACGACCTGCCAGCTTCATCCGCTGAATTGGGGTGCCACAGAGGCGACAGGGATCCCCTTCCCGACCGTACACCCACGCTTGCCCTTGATAGTTGCCGTTGAGCCCACGCAGATCCCGGTAATCCCGCAAGGTGGTGCCCCGCTGCTCCAGCCCGGCCCGTAACACCTCGATCAAAGCTTCTCGCAGGCGTGCCTTGGCCACATCCGAAAGCTGAACTGCTGGCGTCAAAGGGTGAATGCCGCTCAGAAACAGGGCTTCGTCGGCGTAAATGTTGCCCACCCCGGCTACCAGCGATTGATCCAGCAGCGCGGTTTTAATAAGACGGCGGCTCTTCTGCAGGGCAGCCTGGAAATAGGCCTCAGAAAAAGCTGGCGAAAAGGGCTCCGGCCCCAAAGTCTGCAGGGTGGGGATCACCGCCTCCAGCTCAACACCGGCAGGCACCAGCCACATCTGGCCAAAGGTGCGCTGATCCACAAAGCGCAAGTCCCACCCTTCCTCGAAGGCCAAACGAACACGAGTGTGAGCTGATAAAGGGGTGGATCCCTGCACCCAGAGCAACTGCCCGGTCATGCGCAGATGCACGCCCAGAACAGCTCTCGAATCCAGGGATCCCAGGAGATACTTTCCTCGCCGCTGCCACTGGGTAAAACGGGTGCCAATCAAGCTCCGCCCAAACATCTCCCCTGCAGGGTAGGCAATGGTGCGGGCCAGGAGCACCTCCACCGCAAGTATCCGCGGCCCCAAGGTGAGGCGTTGCAAATCTTGCCGAACTGTTTCAACTTCCGGCAGTTCAGGCACAGAACGACTTGCTCAAGAACACAGTCCCCGGCATCAGAACTTTGGCTTAGCTGGCCGGAGCGGCTTTGGCCTTGGCCTTGGGAGCTTCCAACACTTCCAGCTCATCTTCGCGGAAGTTGTTGGTGTTGATGTTGTAGTAGTTGATCTTGTCAAAGCGGACGATCACCGGGTAGAGAATGCCGCTGGTATCCACCGCCGCAACCGTTCCCACATCCCGGTACCAGTAGGATTCTTTCCGCAGCACACGGACTTTGGCACCACGCTGAATTGCCATGAGGGTTATCTCCATTGACCTGAACTCAGATTACCCTAGTCCGTGAGAAGGCTGCGATTTCCGAATTTTTGTAACAGGGATCCGCTTTTGTCTGGCTGGGTTTTCGGGGCCAACAGCAGATGAACCGTCGCACCTGTGGAGCCTGGCTGTTGGGTTCTGCTTTGACCTGGGGCTTGCAGGGGAAATCTGCAGGGCTGCCCCATCCGCGCGATTTTGCCGCCGTCCTCAACCTGAACACCGGTCGTTTAACAAGGGTTTGGCAGCCGGAGCAGGCTTCCAGAATCAGGGCCAGCCCTGGCTCAACCGTCAAATGCGCCGTTGCCGCCGCTGCTCTGCAGACTGGGATCAGCTCTGGGGAGCGCTTGATCCACTGTCCGGGTTGGTGGGATCCGCCGCCGCAACTGGGGTTGGGCCGCCTACCCTGCTGGGATCCCCGTGGCCATGGGGCTTTGAACTTGCGCCAGGCCCTGGCCCACTCTTGCAACGTGCATTTTTACCAGTTGGGCTGGGAGCTAGGGGCCAATACCCTGGTGGAGTGGCTGCGGCGCTTCGGCCTAGGGAGTGTGCAGAATACAGCTCCGGCTCCGCTCTTGGCGACCGGTCTGGCTGGGCCGGTAGATCCCTGGGAGCTGTTGGTTTATGGGGGCGTGATTGCCCGCCGAGGTGTACCCCTTTCTGGCGAGGTCTCTCTGCCCGCTTTCTCTTTACCGGCTTGGATTTGGGAGGCTCTCCATGCTGGCATGAGCCTGGCGGCAACAGCGGGCACCTGTCGCGGCATTGCCCCAGAAGGGATCCCAGTGGCAGCCAAGTCTGGCACCATCCTCAATCCTCAACGACGAGGACGACCAATTCTCTGGGCAGAAGATTTTCAAGCCTGGTTGCTGGCCTTTTGGCCCCTGCCGGATCCCAACTGGACGCTGGTGCTGCACCTGCATCAGGGCAAAGCCTATGAGGCGGCCATTCCCCTGGCGCGGCAGATCATCGCCGCCATCGGCAGCGGGTGACCACCTTGCTTGCGATCATGAAGAAATGCAAACTATACTGAAGGTCAAGTGCCGTTCTCGTTTTCGTTCTTTACGGATCCCACTCCCTGTCGTTCCCATTTACCCTGGAGGTTCTCATGTCTAATCCCAATTTGTCTGAGCCCAAGTTTGGCTTTAACGAGTATGCCGAGCGCCTCAACGGTCGGGCTGCCATGATTGGCTTTGTGTTGGCCATTGTCATCGAAGCGGTGACGGGCCAAGGCGTTGCTTCCTGGCTGGGCCTGATCTAAGAGACCTCAACTTACCGCCTTTTGGCTTTTCCTTGGGTCTGCTGGCTTGCAGGCCCTTTATTGTATTGAGCAGGGTATTGAGCAGGAAGCGTGACTGCACCAGTTGTAGCCGTTCTGAATGGCAACAAAGCTTGAGCGGGCACCAACTACTCCAAGCAATTCCGACAGCGCCGAATCTTTCCCTTTCTCCCTCTGAGGGAGGAGCTGGTGTGAGGGTATCCCACTAGTTCCATTAGCTAAACCGCCGAGAAGCCCCGCCCTCTG
>NZ_JANSIO010000469.1:0-1481 GCF_047462195.1 Synechococcus sp. R3-13
TCTATCCTAACATAAGATCAACACGACCTAGGTTAGGGCACAGCAGGGCAGTGAGCATGGAGATCCTGGCGGTTCTCTTGGGGCTGTTGGCGAGCTTGGGAGGAGGAGCGGGCTATCTGGCGGATCAGACGGCGCGGCAGCTTCTGTTGGATCAGTTGGATCGGGCAGAGGTTTTGGAGGTGCGCATCCAAAGCCAGCCCAATTACCGGCTGCTGAATGGCCAAGCGGATCGCCTGCTGATCGCCGGTCGCGGGCTCTATCGAGCGCCCTTTCCCCGCATCGAGCTTCTGGAGCTGGAAACTGATCCGGTGGCAATTGACCCCTCTTTTTTCCAGGGGGCTCCCTTGCGCCTGGCGCGACCTCTGCAAGCGGCGGTACGGGTGTTGGTGCGGGAAGAGGACTTGAATGCTGCCCTCAACAAGCCAGAGGTGCTCCGCCAGTTTCAGGATCTCCGGGCCGATCTGCCTTTTGGGGGAGCGGGAAGGGAAGCTCGCCGTTTTGATCTGCGTCAGCCTCGAGTCGAGTTTTCGGATCCCAGCCGCATTCAGCTCTCTGCCCTCTTGGTGGAGAAAGACGGCGGTACTGAGCAAAAGGACTCCGTCCCGCTAACGCGAGCGGTGGAGGTGGTGTTTAACACCGGGATCCGCGTGGAAGAAGGGCGCAGCCTAAAGCTGGAGAATCCGGAGTTTGTGATCGGTTCTGTGCGGGTTCCCGATGAGATCTCAGCAGCGTTTTTGGGCGGGCTCAATGAGGTGCTTGACCTGCAAGAGCTGGAAGAGATTGGGATCCTGATGCGGGTGCTCAGCCTAGAGATAGAGCCTGACCAGTTGCAGGTGATTGGGTTTGTGCGGGTGGAAGGGTTGGAAAGGACCTCGTCCCGCTAACGGGGATCCCCATTGAGCAGGGATGAGCTCCCCAGGGCTGCGCTCTAGCAGGAGAGCTGCTCTGTCAAACTGGATAAAGATCAGCCAGGCTGGAGATGGGATTATGGCCTTCGATTGGTTTCGCCGCCGCTATACCGACTCTACCGACTCTCCTGGTGAAGCGGAGTCTTCGCCACCAGCCCCCGCGCCAGCCACAGAACCGGCGGAGATCTCCCCGGAAGACTATTTGGCTTTTGCCAAAGCCGCCTATGCCAACCTGAAGGCCCGTGCTGCTGCCCAAGCCCCACCGGCAACCCAGGACTCTGTCCCACCTGCGCCAGCGGAAGGGATCCCTGCAGAATCCGTCCAGCCACAGCCACCGGCCTCGACTGAGGACTCCGGCCCACTTGCCCAAGCAGAACCCCGTGAACCCGTCCAGTCCCCCACTCCAACACAAGAACCAGCATCTCCAGAATCGCCCCCTGTGCAGCCGGCGGCAGCTCCCTCGTTTTTCGATCTGGCTCCCCGTGCTGCTGAGCGTCTCCAAGCCCTGCAAGCCAGCGCCGTGGATGAGCCCAAACCCGAGCCGGTGACTCCAGCCGTTGCTCCCTCTCCAGA
>NZ_JANSIO010000470.1:0-6745 GCF_047462195.1 Synechococcus sp. R3-13
TATCCTAACATAAGATCAACACGACCTAGTTCGTTCAAGATATCTGGGGTTTTCTCGCCCAAATCTTCTACAACACAGATAGGTGGGGCAGAGCAGAGGGGAGCTTGGAGTCGAGGGAAAAGGGGTCAGAGGTCAACCCCGAAGTCACGCTGCTTCTGCCTTGTGCCCCGCTGTTAGCCATCTGGAGGAAGCCGATATGTTCAGCAGGATTTTGGTGGCAGTGGATCGGTCGGAGCTGAGCCAGGGAGTATTTCAAAAGGCCGTCCAAGTGGCCAAGGCCATGCAGGCCCAGATGATGATTCTCCATGTTCTGTCTCAGGAAGAGCCGGGCGCCCCAGAGCCGCCGATGATCCTGGGGGTAGATTACAGCTCCACCATCAGCGCCGAGCTGTGGCAGTCCTACCGGGAGCAATGCGCCATCTTCGAGCAAAACCAGATGGACTACCTGCGCTCGCTGGTGGAGAAAGCGGCTGAGCACGGGATCCGCGCCGAGTACAGCCTCAACTACGGCAACCCCGGTCGGGTCATCTGCGATCTGGCCCGCTCTTGGGATGCGGACTTGGTGGTGGTGGGCCGCCGCGGCCACTCCGGCCTGAGCGAGCTGTTTCTGGGCAGCGTTAGCAACTACGTGCTCCACCGCGCCCCCTGCTCGGTGCTGACGATACAAGGGGAAGCCCTGAAAAAAGCAACCCAAACCGCGGAGGAGAAGACAGCTACCCCTGCTGGCTAAGGCTCTAGGGACTCTAGGGCGAGGGAGTGGGATCTGGTCGCGTGAGTGGGGCAGAGTCCTTGCTCTCCGGCTGGCCTTCCAAGAGGCGATTCACTTCGGTTTCCAGGCTGTTGAAGGTGCTCAGCTCGATCACGGCAATGTCCGGCTGGCGGCTGCTTTGCACGTAGGCCCGCAAGCCAGAGGCGGCCAAGCTCAGGGCCAAGGGATCCTGCTCGGCGTCGGGTTTGGGCTCAAAGGTCAGCCGTAGGTCCGGATCAGACAACACCCTCTGGGCTTCTGCATCAGCTTGTTCCACAAACTCTTTGGCGCGGGCAGCATTTAGGCTGGAGAACAGAGAGCCGAGATCCACAGGCTGGCCCGGTCGCTCCGGGTTTTCCCAGCGCAGCTCCAAGGATCCCTTCTCTGAAGGCCGAGGGGTGAGGGTGACCTTTTCCCCTTGGGATTCTAAGGTGACTTGGCCCACTTGGTTGGCGTTGAGGCGGGCAATGCGGTGATCCCGCAGCTCTTCCAAGTCAGAGCGGAGAATATCGGCGGTGGAGGTGAGCAGGGTGGCTACTGCCGGGTGCTCAGAGGTGATGACGTACACCTGGCCATCTTTCTCCGATCCCAAAGCGACGTTCAGGGTTTTGTCCTCCTCCAGCTCCACCGTCAGGCGGGCGGAAGGCTGCTCCAAGCCATAGGGGGCGAGCTCGTCTTTGGTCTCGGCGGGGAACTCCACGGCCTGCAGGCGGGCCAGAGTATTGAGCAAGCGGTTGACGTTGATCTCATCGGCAGGCAGCTCTCTGGGCTCGACAATCTGCCAAGTAAAGTGCTCCGCACCGCTGGCGCGAACGTCTTGCCGCTGCAGGCGAACAACTTCCGGCTCTGCCTCTGCCAACTGCACTTGCAGGGCCTTCACCTCGGCAGTGTCAAACCGAAGCAAGGTTTTGTCCCGCAAAGCCAGTAGGGAGGGCAACAGGGATCCCTTCTGGGCACTGCTTAGAAGCACCACCTGTCCCCCTTCGGGCTGGGCGTAGAAGCCGGAGCCATCGAAGTTGTCGTTGCCGATGGCTAGGCGGTAGGGATCCCCTTCTTTGGGGAAAAGGGCGATTTGGTGTCGCGGCTGATCCAGGCCAAAAGCGGCCAGGTCGGTGGCCCCCTCTAGAGTGATTTGGGGGGTGAGGCGGGAGAAGGTGTTGAGCAACTGCTCAATGGGGAAGTCCAGCGCCGCTGACTGAATGGGACTGACAATCCGCCAGCGGGATCCCTCTTCTTCTGGAGTGCGCTCCAAAAGGATTTCCAAGTACTCCGCACCGCTGCCGCGAACGGGTTCCCCCTCTTTCTGTTGGCGGATTTCAATGCGGGCAATGGTATCGGTGGCAAAATGGAACAGCCGCGCTCGCTCCGCCTGTTGCTCCTGACGCAGTTGCTGGATGTTGTCCAAGAGGAAGTAGCCCAGCAGACAGGCCACCGCCAAACCCAAAAGAACCCAGGTGGTTCGCTTGAACATACTGGACTCTCCTCCTACCGTCTTTGCCACCACAGGGCAGCTCCGGAACCCAGGGCCGCCAAGGGCAAAAGGACCGTCGATCCCAGCACCAGCCAGCGGAAGTTTTGACCGGTCAGGGTGAGACGGCGATCCGTGATGGATTTGGGGCGGATGGAGATCTGCTCCGTTTGCTCAGTCAGCCAGTTGAGGGTGTTCAAGAAGAGATCCCGGTTGCCCTGCTGCCGCAAGTTGCCGTTGAGGGCAAAGTTGACATTGCCGATCACCACTAGGCGGGCCTCCTGCGGGGATCCTGTGTCGGCCTGGTCGGTGTCCAGACGGCGGGTTAAAGCAACACCCAAGGTGAGGGGGCCGGGCTTGTCCTGATCCGGATCGAATTGCAAGGGGCCACGTTCCGGCTCAGGACTGGTCTCCCCCCAACTTTGCGGGCCGGTGCGCAGCAAGGGCGTGGCTTGGATCCCTTCGCGGGCTTCGGTTTCCACAGAGCGGGCCAGGGGGAACAGGGTCATTAGCCGCTGGGCGGCCAAGGGGGCGGTAATGGGGTGATCCCCGTAGTCAGTAACCAAAGCTACGGCTGGCCCTGTCCTCAGAAGCTGGCTGATGCTGCTCGCCTCCAGGATGATGTCATCCCCCAAGACCACGCCCCACTCTTCCAGCAAGGGATCCAGGCCGGCATCCACCCGTGGCCCGATCAGCAACAGCAGCCGTCCTCCCTCGGCCAGGTAATCCTGCAGTTTCTCCACCTCGCCGGGGAACAAAGCCCGCTGTGGCCCCGCCAGCACCAGGACATTCGCATCCTCTGGGATCCCCGATTGCACCAAGTTGAGGGTCTCTACCCGATAGCCTTCCTGACCCAGGGATGCCGCCGCCTGGGCCAGAGTTGGAGTACCTTCCCTCGCTTCCAGCCCCACTTCCCCGTGCCCTTGCACGAAATAGGCCAGCAACTCCCCTCGGTTGACCACTTTGGACAGGACGGGGGTCAGTTTGCTCTCCAGATCAGGAGCAGGGGGCTGAGGCAGTTGTTGCCGGCTTTCTCCGGCCTCCACCACCAGGGTGTTGTTTTGCGTCACCTGCAGCCGTTGAATGGTCAAGGGATCCCGGTTGGGATCCACAAACTCAAACTGGAAGCGGTTGGGGTTGAGGCGGCGATAGCGCTCCAGTTGTTCCCGCAGATTGGGATCCGGCGCAGTGGTGACCACCCAAACTTTGACCGGTTGCACCAATCCCTGCACCAATTGCCGGGTTTGGGGCGACAGGGTAAACAGGCCCTCCTCGGTGAGATCCAGCCTCAGGTCGTAGCGCACCGCCACCACATTCACCAGCACCAGAATGACGGCCATCGCCGCCGCCGCCACCAGGATGTTGGCGTTGGTCTGGGTGGAACGCAAACCGAGGAAGACCCCCACCTCCTGCCGGTGGGTGATGCCCCAAGCCACCAGCAGGGCCAAACCTGTTGCCAGCATGCTCAGGGGCACAGCCGTCCAACCGGTAAAGGCGGATCCCACCACTAGGCCGATGGCGATGACGCCAATGCCCAGGATCCCTGTCCAGTCCAATAACGCGCGCCAGTCCTTCATAATGCTCCGCACCGCTGCCGCGAACACCGCACTCCTCCCATCTGACCTCAGCTCTGTTGCCAGCGCAGGCTTTCCACCGATTGCACCGTGGCAAACAGCCCCAGGACGATGATGCTCAAGAAAAGAATGAGGCTGCTGCTGCTGAGGATCCCTTGCACCCAGTTGCTATATTGCTGCAGCAAAGACACATGCCGCAGCGTTGCAGCAATCCAGTTTTCCTCCTGGCCGGCTGCCGCGTCGATCACCCAGAGCAACAAAATCAAGCCAAAGGTGGCCACTGCTGCGATGAGGGTGCTGTCTGTCAGAGAAGAGATAAACAACCCCAAGGCCATAACGCTACCCGCCAGCAGGGTTAGGCCCACATAACCCATCAGGGTCAGGCGGTAGTCCACTGCCGGGTTGGCGCTGCTCAGCACCAGCACATGGTAGACCAGCGGCGGCAGCAGCAGCGTGATGAAAAACACCCAGACCGCCAACCATTTGCCCAGGGCCACCTCCAAGTTGGTGATGGGAGAAGTAGCCAGCAGCTCCATCGTGCCTCGCCGCCGCTCCTCGGCATAGGAGCTCATGGTGAAGATGGGCAATAGAAATAAGGAGAGGGTGCCCAAGAGGTTGAGAAACTGCTGCGACAGGATGGTGGCGGCGTCAAAAGGGTTCTCCTGGCCGAACTGGGCGAAAAGATCCACCTGCTGAGAAAAGCTGATCACCCGCACCAGAATATTAAAGAAGAAAAACCCCGCCAGTCCCCAAAACACCGCGGCCACCACATAGGCGATGGGCGAGGTGAAGTAGCCGCGCAATTCCTTACGAAAAATGGCAATTGCTCCGTTCATGCCGCTTCCTCCAGTAGGCCCTCGGATCCCTCTTGCGTAGTGAGCTGCAGGAAAATCTCTTCCAAAGAAGCCTGCGGGCGGCCTATCTCGTAGAGGTCGATCCCTGCCTGCACCAGCACCCTGGCCACCTCCGGGATCCAGCCGTCCGCGGCAGCGTTGCTCTTGAGCTGCACCTGCCAGCGGGAGGGATCCGCCGCCAAGGGCTGTAGGCTCACCACCTCCACTTGGGGCAAAGGCTGCAGGGCCGTCCGGATGGCCATTGCCTCGATTGCCCCCACCACCAGCTTTGCCTGCTGCCGATCCTGGAGCTGGGCTGTCAGCTCGGCAGGCGTGCCAATGGCCGCCACCTGGCCGCGGTTGATGATCACCACTCGGTCGCAGGTCATGCTCACCTCGGGCAGGATGTGGGTGGAGAGGATGATGGTGTGCTCCCCCGCCAGGCTCTTGATGAGCTTGCGCACCTCGATGATCTGCTTGGGATCCAAGCCGATGGTGGGCTCATCCAGGATGATCACCGGCGGGTCGTGAACCAGAGCTTGGGCGATGCCCACCCGCTGCTTAAACCCCTTGGAGAGCTTGCGGATGAGGGTGTGGCGCTTTTCTTCCAGGCTGCACCGCCGGATCGCCTCGTCCACCCGCCTGGGCCGATCGCCAGCGCTGACCCGCTTGATCTGGGCCACAAAGTGCAGGTACGCCTCCACCGTCATGTCGGGGTAGAGGGGTGGGTTTTCCGGCAGATAGCCAATGCGCTGCCGCACCGCCATCGAGTTTTCGTGAACATCAAACCCGGCCACCCGCGCCGTCCCCTCGCTGGCAGGCAGATACCCCGCCAAAATGCGCATGGAAGTGGTCTTGCCAGCCCCATTCGGCCCCAAAAAACCCATGATCTCGCCGGCGTTCACCTGGAAGGAAACATCGCGGATGGCAGTGAAGCTGCCGTAGGTTTTGCTCAGATGCTCAACTTCGATGGCACCCGCGGTTGCACGAGCAGTGGGTAAACCTGTCATCAGCAACTCCTAACCTAGAGGGTCAGCAGCGATTAGCGAACGGTCCAAGGCCGAGTTACCCCTATTCCCAAAGAGGACAAATGTCGGGAAGCAGGCTCGGGCAAGAAGGCGGGCAACAGCGCTGAGGCCACATGCCAACTTAGCATAGCGACGGCGAGGATGAGTCGAGGGAACTGGGATCCCTTTCCCCCTTTTGGTGGGGATCCATCGGTTGGCTAGTCGGCAGGGCTTGTGAGGGATCCCCACTGTTCCAGTCCCAGAACGCGGCTTTCCCCTGGACAGGCCGCCACCACCTCCCCAATGGGGAAGGCTTCGGGGAGCAGGGATCTCACCTGATTTTCCGCCTCAGGGGGGATCACCAGCACATAGCCCACCCCCAGGTTGAAGGTGCGGAACATCTCCAAGGTCTCCACCTGGCCCTGTTCTTGGAGCCAGAGAAACTCCTGTGGGATGGGCCAGCTATGGAGCTGCAGCCGCGCCGCTTGGTTCGGGGCCAAACAGCGGGGCAAGTTTTCCGGGATCCCGCCGCCAGTGATGTGGGCCATGCCGTGGATGGCGATCCCTGCTGCCTGCAGCCGCTGCACCGCCTGCACGTAGATGCGGGTGGGGGTGAGGAATACTTCCGCCAAAGGCCGATCCCAGCCGGGAGGCCGGTGATCCCAGCGCCAACCCCGGTCGGCCACAATCCGCCGCACCAAGCTGTAGCCGTTGCTGTGTAGGCCGCTGCTGGGCAAAGCCAACAGCCGATCCCCAAGCTGTACCCGCGACCCATCCAGAATGGCCGCCTTCTCCACAATTCCCACACAAAACCCGGCCAGGTCGTACTTCCCAGGGGGATAAAACCCCGGCATCTCCGCCGTTTCCCCGCCCAGCAGTTGGCAGCCCGCTTCCTGGCAGCCCGCCAAGATGCCATCGATCACCTGCCACAGGGCTTCTGGCTCCAGCTTGCCAGTGGCCACATAGTCCAAGAAAAACAGCGGCCGGGCCCCCACCGTCAGCACATCGTTGGCACACATCGCCACCAGATCAACACCTACCCCCCGGTGCTGACCCCACTGCTGGGCAATGTCCAGCTTTGTCCCCACCCCATCGGTGCCCGCCACCAACACCGG
>NZ_JANSIO010000470.1:6755-8275 GCF_047462195.1 Synechococcus sp. R3-13
GCTTGATACCCTGTCGGCAGCTCAAACAGACCGGCAAAGCCGCCGATGCCACCCAAGGTTTCTGAAGAACCTGAAGACGGAACTTGAATCCGTTCAACGCGCTCGCGGATCCCCCTGACAAAGGCGTGGCCCAGATCGATGTCAACCCCTGCTGAGCGGTAGTCCAAAATGCCAAAACCCCTTACGCTATCAAGACTTGAGCTCCTGTGTCCGACCGTACAAACGGGTCAACTCAGAAACCTATGGTACATTAACTTCTGTTTTAACCGTCGCACTGGAAGTTGTACGAGATTGGAGAGGAGCGCGGCCTCATGCGAAATTGGAAACAGCTTGGACAGGGACTGGATCCCGCCCGCAAAATGGGCTTGGTCAGTTGTCTCTGTGTCACGGCTTTGGGCTTGCCGGCAGGCATGTTGGGCAGCTTGACTTCGCGAGCACAAGCCTCAACGCGAACCGGATCCCTGAGCACCCGAGCAGCGGAGCTGTCATCTGACTCCCAATTGCCCTCCCCGGCCACCGACCTCGTTCCCCCTTCCCAACCCGCCACTGCTGCCGCAGCCCCAGTCAGAACGCTGCCGAGAACCCCCCAAACCCCTATCTCCGGCCACGAGGGTCTTGCCCCTGCCAAACTGGGTACCCTGAACTTGGATCATCCCTTGAACCGATCTCGCCAGGCGATCCTGCCCCGTCGAGCAGAAGAACCCATTCTCAAGATCGGCGAACAACAGCAGCACACCAACCAGCCCATCTCCACCCTCTACGACTATCAGATGGACGGGCAACAGGTGGTTACTGTCTATGTGCGGGATCTGCCCATTGTCAGTTTTGTCGAGCACCCTGGGCTAGAACCACCGCTGATGCGGGCCAGCACCCTTGTGGCCCAGCTCAACCAAATGGCCCAGGGATCCCTGAAAGACACCACCATCACCCTAGGTTGGGCAGGTTTGGAATTGGCCGAACAAGGCTTGGGTGTTCCTCTCTACACCATTCAGGTCAACAACAAGGAATTGCTGCGCATCGACGATGGAGTGCTGTTGATCGACAACCAGCGCCCGGTGGATGTGGCTGTTTTGGCTGCCAATCGTCTGCGCCGTCTGCTGCTCGATGCCCCGCCCATTGCAGCTCCGGCCCTGCCCCAGCCAGCTGCTCTGACCGCCAAAGCCGCTGTTGCAGGTTCCAAGCCGAAAACAGCCCCTCAACAGGAACCCGCCCCTGTCCGCGTGGTTGGGCCTGTGCAAGAGGGCATTGCTTCTTGGTATGACCTGCACCCAACCCGCCATGAGATGACGGCTGCCCACCCCACCCTGCCCTTTGGCACCGAGGTACGGGTGACCAACCTGAAAAATGGCCGCCAGGCCGTGGTGCGCATCAACGATCGCGGCCCTTTTATTCCCGGTCGGATCATCGACCTTTCCCTGCGGGCGGCAGAGGTGTTGGGGATGGTGCGCTCAGGGCTGGCGCCTGTGCGGGTGGAAGTGGTGCAACGCTAGCTAGGTTGTGTTGATCTTTCATTTGAGCCA
>NZ_JANSIO010000471.1:0-2052 GCF_047462195.1 Synechococcus sp. R3-13
GTTCAGCAGTGTTCAGCGTAAATGTATCAGCCCTGTCTTGAGCGCAATTATAGCCACTACTTCCCGTTCCTCCGGGCAGAACTGGGTCAAGTCTGCCTACGACCGCAGGCCGATTCCCGACCACTGCACGCAATGACGGCCCTGCTCATCCTTCAGGGATCCATCGCGGCGGTAGGAAAAGAAATCTTGGGGTTGGCTGAGGGTGCAATGGGGGCTGACGGCAATGTGTTCAGGGGGGATCCCTTTGGCTTGGGCTTGGGCACCGTTGACCCAGCGCAGATCCAGGCGAACCTTGCCAGGCAGAGGATCGGGCAACAGGGCGGCGCGGGCATCCAGCCCTGGGGGTAGGCTTTGCAGCACCAGCTCCGCCACCTCCTCTGACACCTGATAGACCGACCCCGAAATGGAAGGCCCGATGGCCACGCGGATCCCAGCAGCAGGGATCCCCGCCTGTAAAAACTCCTGCAGCACCTTGGACAAGATCCCCGCAGCAGTGCCTCTCCACCCGGCGTGAATGGCTGCCACCCATTCTTGGCTGGCCACCAAAATCGGCACACAGTCAGCGGTGCAGACCCAGGCAGAATCTCCTTGGCGGCGGGCAATGACCGCATCTGCCTGAGAGCGGGTAGGGATCCCTTGACCAGCAGAGCAGTCCTGCTCTCGTTTGTGTCCAAAGGTTTCGGTGATCCCATCTGCCCAAACCCAGTTGCAGCCATGCACCTGATGGCCCCACGCGGCCTGTTCAGGGGGCAGTTGCAGCCGGGCGGCCAACTGAGACGGGGGATGGGGATGACCTTGGCGAGAGCCAAAAGCATGAGGCCACTCCGCCAAAAGCTGACACTCCAGCCAGCGCCATCTCCCTGCCTGCTGCCAAACCCACAAGGCGGAGCCACTCATTGGCGAGAGCTACCCAGGCCAGCAGTGGGCGGGGATCCTTGAGACCGATGTTGGGTGTGGAGATGGCCCACCCGCTCTTCCAAACACATCTTCAGCTCAGCAGGGTTAAACAGCATCGGCAAAAAATGAATGCTCTGGGTTTCTCGGAAAAAGAACAACACCGGCAGCGGCGGCCAGAAAATTTGCCAATCCTGCCACTCGCTGTAGGGAAACTCGCGGATGCGCCTGGAGCCGCTGTAGACCTGCAGCGCCGTTCTGGTAAAGGCCAGACCGATCAGAGAGGTCTGCACCACCAAAAACAGGCCAAACAGGCCCACCCCTAGCCCCGCCCAAAACGAAAGCCAGAACAACGGTACCGCCAAAGCCAACACCGACAGGCTGAGGCGAAAATCCGGAGTCAATAGATGGGCAGAATTGGGCCTGATCATGCCCCACTCCTCCTCTCAGGGATCCCAGCCCCATTCTAGGCCGCCTCGGCAACTCTTCAGAAGTTAGAAGATTGGGAAAAAAGGAGATAGTAAATGATAAACTCCAGAGTTCCGCAGGTTTACAGATCAGAACCGGCAAGACGACCCCCATCTACCCAAATGCGCCCTTGGGAAAACCGGCATAATACGGATATAACGAGTGCTTACTGCTAACCCGCACAATTCGTTGGGCCTCTCCATGCCTCTCGACCCTCTCTCTCAGTTGCCAGAGGAGCCAACCACTCAGATCCCCTTGGAGTTTTACGAGCGCAGACCCCAGCCTGAGGCAACTGCGGCCTTTCTAACGGTGCTCAGCGGCGCCAATGTGGGCATGACGTTTCCCTTGGCAAGGGGTGGGGTTTTGGGGCGCAGCCACTGCGCGGATATCCAGCTCTTGGATCACGCCGTCTCCCGGCAGCACTGTCGGCTGGAGAGAGAAGATGAAGGTTATGTCCTCACCGACCTGGAGAGCCTCAACGGCACATATGTTAACGGCGAGCGCGTCAGCCGCGTTCTCCTGAAGGATGGAGATTACATTCAAGTGGGGGCCAGCACCCTCAAGTTTGCCTACTACAACGCGGCAGAAGAAGCCTTCTTTTTGCAAATGGCCACTGCTGCCCTCTATGACCCGCTAACCGGTCTGTATAACCGACGTTTTTTCCTGAAGCAACTGGAGCTGGAGATCCCC
>NZ_JANSIO010000472.1:0-5671 GCF_047462195.1 Synechococcus sp. R3-13
GGGGAGGAACTGCGCTTTTTCGTGGTCAACCGCCATGAGGAGCTGCGGGATCTGCGCTTGCCCCTCAGCCCTTCCAGCATTGTGGGCTATGTGGTGCTCACCGGGGAGAGCCTGAATCTGCCAGATGTCTACCACCTGCCCGCCGACCGGCCCTATGCCTTTAACCCACAGGTGGATCGGCAGACCGGCTATCGCACCCGCTCCTTGCTCACTGTGCCCATGCGGGATCCCTCAGGAAAGATCCTTGGCGCCCTACAACTGTTGAACCGCCTAAAGCCGGATCACCCCACCCCCCTAGCTCCTGACCAGGTGGCCGAGTGGAGCCAACCTTTTTCTGAGCTGGAAGTCAGCGTGGCAGAAGCCCTAGCCTCCCAGGCGGCGGTTGCCTATCAAAACGTCCAATTGCGGGAAGAGCTCAAATCTGCCCACTTCGAGACCATCTTCTGTCTGTCTCTGGCCGCAGAATACCGGGATCAAGATACCTCCTTTCACCTGAAGCGGATGAGCAACTACTCTCGCATCATCGCCAAGCACTTGGGCCTATCCAGCCATGAGCAAGAGCTGATCTTCTACGCCAGTCCCATGCACGATGTGGGCAAAATCGGGATCCCGGATGCCATCTTGCAAAAGCCGGGGCGTCTGACCCCAGAAGAGCGGCAGATCATGAACCGCCACCCTGAGATTGGCTACGAAATTCTCAGCAAGTCCGACTCCGAGCTGATGCAAAAGAGCGCCATCATCGCCCTTACCCACCACGAGAAGTTCGACGGCAGTGGGTATCCGCGCGGCCTCAAAGGAGAAGGGATCCCTCTAGAAGGGCGGATTGTGGCCTTAGCCGATGTATTCGATGCCTTGGCCAGCCGTCGCCCCTACAAAGAAGCCTGGGCTTTGAATGAGGTCTTTCAGTTTGTAGAAGACAACAGCGGCAGCCATTTCGATCCGCAAGTGGTGGCCGCCTTTAACCGAGGACGCAGCGAAATTCTGGAAATCTACCACCGCTATCCAGAAACCCGCTAAATCCAGCTCCAGATCAATCAGGGATCCAAGATACCAACCCAGAACATTCAGCTCCAAAGGGATCCATCCCCGCAAACTGCAAAGAAGGGATCCCAGGCCATCCTTTCCGTACAATCCCGCAGAATCTTATGGGCAAAAGGTGGGATCCCAGGGCAAACTGAAGGTGGTCGATTTTCTGCACAAATTACCCCATTGAAGGCCGATTTAGGGCCGACTTTTTGTGTTGCTCTACACATTAGCATCCAACCCATCTGTACCCAACCTGTGCCGAGGATCCCTGTGATGGCTACCCTGACAAATCCACCCACTCCTACCCTATCGATCAACACCAAGCTGCGTGACTTGGCCTTGGTGGAGTTTCAGGTGAACGAGTCCACCCCTTGCGAGAATGTGGTGCGCCGCCTAGAAGATGACAGCAGCCTTTCAGGAGTCATCGTGCTGGACGAGCGGTCACAGGTGCGGGGAATGTTGACCCGCCGCGCCATTCTGGAGTGGATGCTTAGCAAGCCCTACGGCCTGGATGTGTTTTTGAAGCGGCCCATCAGCTCCATGGTAGAGTTCCATAGCCGGGATTTTCTCTTGCTCCCCGGCGACTGCGATGTCATCCAAGCAGCCGACCGAGCTTTCCAACGGCCCGAAGAGACCATCTATGACCCCGTGGTGGTTCAACTGGGATCCCAGGACTACCGCCTTCTCGATGTGCCGGTGTTGTTGGTGGCCCAGGCCCAGGTGCATCTGGCCACCCAGCGCAAGCTACAGGAGCAGCAGGAAGAGATGAAAAGGATCTTGGCAGAGCTGGAGCAGGAAAAAAACCGCAGCCTCCAGTATGCCCGGGATCTGGAGCGACAAAAAGCCGAGATCCTCAACCAAAACCTGGCCTTAGACATGGAACGTCGCCGGGCCCAACAGCGCTCCGAGGAGTTGGCTCGCCTTAACGCCCGCATCATTGAAATCAGTTCTGTGCTCTCTGAGAGAGGCAAATCCACCTTTGCCGCCACCTTTGCTGGGGTAGAAGCGGTGCGCACCCTCTTCCAGGAAGTTGCCGACAACAACCAGGAGCTATCCCGCGAACTCAAGGAGATCAACACCATCGTGGATTTGATCGTGGAGGTGGCAGGATACATTCGCCTGCTCTCCTTTAACGCGGCTGTAGAGGCCAACCGCAGCGGTGGTGCCGGGGGTTTTGGAGCCATTGCCCAGGAGATCCGCAAATTGGCCGGGCGAACCACCGAGGCCAGCAACCGCATTCGCGGCCTAGCAGAGCGTATCCAGCGCCAGAGCCAATCCACCCTGCAATCGGCCCAGAGCAGCGCTGAGGTGGTGCAATCCCTTTACCAGCAGGCCCAGTCGGCCCAGTTGGCCCTGGAAGAGCTGCAAACCCTGTTGGAACGAGCCCAAATCTAGCCTCCCTTTTGAGATTCTTCTGGATCCTGAGAGCCTGAGGTTGCCATGGTGGCTAGGGGGCAGCTTTCCCCTCTCGAATCTCATAAGTATAAAATTGCCCAGCCACGGCAAGGGTTTCAAAGTGGTAGGTGGGCAAGGAGATCCCCAGTGGGCCAAAGTTGAGCAACGACAAATCGGTGGTGTAGAGGCTGAAAAGGATAAAATTCTGCCGGCGGGTTTGGCGCATGAACAGAGCTTCTAGTTCGGGCTGGAGCTCTCGGACAAGGGCATGACATTCCTCAATCAAAGTGACCAAGAAAGCCGGGATCTGAGCACAGTATTCCCGCGTAGCGTAGGCGGCCAGTTGTTGCCCTGCATGGGTTCTGTACTCTTCTAAGGTGGGATTGGTGATGGCCAAAGCAGCCACTCCTCCCGCCAAAACCAGCCCGGAAAGCAAGGAAAAGACCTTCAGCATCGCAGCCTCCGAAACCAGATTTTCCATTCTGCTATAGGCTTGAGCCACCTCAACAGGGATCTTCCGGCAGAAGCCAAAGGGTTCTGTCCCGCTGACGCAATCGACCAAAGCCGACCCGTCGATCCCGTAGCCCTTTCGCCAGCCGCCTGCGCGGGATCAACAGCCAAACGCTCTACCCCGAAAGGACTCCTAGGAACCCGGTTCACCGGCGCTGCACGGCAACAGTGTTCCGGCAAGCCCACAGAAGGGCTCCATCCCTTGATTGAGTTGCCGGCCCACAGGTTAGGATGGGATCCGACGCGCAAACAGCTTGCTGCTCTCTATGGAACTTGCCGATCTAAGACGCACCCTAGAATCGCTCACCTTGCGCCTGAGCAACGCTCAGGACTATCTTTGACCTGCCCCACTTGGAGCAACAGATTGCCATCCTAGAGCAAGAAGCCTCGCAGCCGCAGTTTTGGAATGATGTAGAGGCAGCCCGCCGCCACATGCAGCAGCTCAACAGCCTCAAAGCCTCCTGGGATCAGGTGCATCGCTGGAAGGATCGCCTAGAAGATGCCGTCAGCGCCCTTGAGCTGCTCCAAGAAGAGCCCGATCCAGAACTCCTAGCCGAGACAGCAGGATCCCTGGCAGCGGTGGAGCGGGAGTTGGGCCAGTGGGAGCTACAGCAACTGCTCTCCGGCCCCTACGACAAAAACGGTGCCATCCTCACCATCACCGCCGGCGCAGGGGGAACCGACGCCCAGGACTGGGCGGAAATGCTCCTGAAAATGTACACCCGCTGGGCCGAAAACCAGGGCTACAAGGTCAGCCTCTCGGAATACTCCGAAGGTGCCGAAGCCGGCATCAAGTCCGCCACCCTGCTGATCGAAGGCCCCTACGCCTATGGTTATCTCTCTGCCGAGAAGGGTAACCACCGGATGGAGCGCATCAGCCCCTTCAACGCCAACGGCAAACGGCAAACCAGCTTTGCTGGCGTAGAGGTGATGCCGATTCTGGAAGAGGAAAGCGAGTATGAGCTGAAGATGGAAGATCTGGAGTTCGAGACCTCCCGCTCAGGTGGGGCAGGTGGCCAAAACGTGAACAAAGTGGAAACAGCGGTGCGGGTGATCCACAAGCCCACCGGCATTGCCGTGCGCTGCACCGAGGAGCGCTCCCAACTGCAAAACAAAGAGCGGGCCATCCAGATCTTGAAGGCCAAGCTGATCGAGATGGAAGAAGAAAAACGCAGACAAAAGCTGGCCGAGATTCGCGGCGAGATGGTGACTCAGGGCTTTGGGGGGCGTATTCGCACCTACACCTTCGATCCCTACAAGCTGATCAAAGATCACCGCACCAACGCCGAAACCTACAATGTCGAGGCCTTTATGAACGGCGAGCCGGAGGAGCTGATGCATTTTATCCAGGCCTATCTGCGGCAGGAATACGCCAAACAACAGGCCGCCGCAGTCTAGGGCCGGCTGTAGCGCTCCCACACCGCCTGCATGAGGGCAGACCGCTCCTGGGCTGAGAGCTGGGTCAAGGTCAGGGGATCCCCTTCCTGGAAAAACTCCCCTACCCCCCATCCCACGGCCCGGGGAGAGGCGGTTTTGGCTTGCAGGGATCCCGCCCAAGCCAACCCGTGCCAGGCGCCGATGGGAGTCTCCAGCGCCGAAGAAAAGACCAGATCCAGGCCGGGATGGCGGCTGAGATACTCCCGCAGCGCAATGCAGGAGCCCACCAGAGACGGCTTCACCACCAGGATCCCTGTCCATCCTGAGCGATGGACGGCTTGCAACTGTTCCAAACAGGCCACCGATTCATCCAAAGCAATGGGGGTCTGGTACTGGCGGCTGAGCTCCACCAGATGGGCGTGCTGATTCGGCGGCAGAGGCTGCTCCAAAAACTCGATCTTGCCCGGCGAGTCCTGGTTGAGCCGATCACAAACCATCAGCCACCGGTGGGCCTCCGCAAGCGTTAACCCCCCATTGGCATCCAAACGCAGACGGGATCCCGGCGGCAACCGCTCCAGCCATTGCTCCAGCTTCTCCAACTCCTGCTGCATGGGATCCCTCCCCACCTTGAGCTTGTACACCGACCGCGTGAGTGGGACGGAGTCCTTGTAGGAGTCCTTGTAAGATTCCGGCGGCAGGGTCTCCCCCAAAAGTTCACAGAAAGAGAGTAGAGAGAGATCCTTGTTCAACCAATCGGGATCCCGACAGGCCAGCCAAGCGCCTTCCAACCCAAACCGGCAGGCCGGCAGTGCTTCTGGGATCCCCAAAATATACGCCTCCGACAAAAGAGGGGGCAACTGCCGACAAAACGCCAGAGCCTGCTCTAAGGTCTCGCTGCCAAACCAAGGGATGGGAGCAATTTCCCCATATCCTTGACAGCCTGTCTCCCGATCCGTAAGCCGGATCAGGATCCCTTCGCGCACGGACCACAGTCCGTGGTGGGTACGCAGGGGCCGCCGAAAGGGACGCCAGTAGGGGCAAAACGCAAAGGAAAACCGCTTTTCCAGCCGCCCAAGCGGCACGGATCCCTCTTTTTGGGTATCCCCTGCAGATGATCTGCTGTGCCTACCAGCCACAAAAAGCTCAAGCAAGATAAAGAAAGGAAAAACGCCAGTTTTCTCAGAGGGCTGCTATTCAGAAACGATCCCCATCGTTTTCTTGGACATCTCGAGATTGACCCACAATCGTGACCTCAATCCAGAGTTATGGTTACTTCAGGCCAGGGTGAGACACCTGGGCTACTGAAAAAAGCCTTCTGGCACAATGCATTATGCATTATTGCTCCGCAACGCTGACGCGACGA
>NZ_JANSIO010000473.1:0-1160 GCF_047462195.1 Synechococcus sp. R3-13
TTCAGCAGTGTTCAGCGTAAATGTATCAGCTTCAGAGAGCTCACTTATTTTAACAACTGGCTGATCTTAGCTTTCCCGGCCATTCCTTTACAGCGAGGGAATACCGCTTTGCCAACCAGGATATACACCCATGCAATCCCATATGCAGTGCCTTGAAGGATTACCATTGCAAGGCTAGGGTCCGGCTATGGCTCTATCTTTCTAAATTGAGAGCCTGCCGTTGGGCTTGTAGCAATTCTTGGATCCCGGCTTGGGCCATCTCCAACATTTGTAGCAGTTGCGGGCGACTGAAGCAGGCGGCTTCGGCAGTGCCCTGGATCTCGATGAAGGATCCCTGCTCGTTCATAACAATGTTCATGTCCACCTCGGCTTGGCTGTCTTCCTCATAGCACAGATCCACAAGTACCTCTCCCTGCACAATTCCTACTGAAAGGGCCGCCACCTGCTGCCGCAGCGGGGATCCCTGGGCCGGATCCAGCGCCCCCTGTTTGTACAGCCAAGTGATGGCGTCGTGCAGAGCCACATAGCCCCCTGTGATCGCGGCGGTGCGCGTTCCGCCATCGGCCTGCAGCACATCGGCATCGACGGTGATGGTACGGGATCCCAGCTTGCGAAAATCCAAGGCGGCGCGCAGACTGCGCCCGATGAGCCGTTGAATCTCGGCAGTACGGCCCGATAGTTTCAACATTTCCCGCGGCTGTCGTTGTTGCGTGGCTCCGGGCAACATGCGGTACTCAGCCGTCAGCCAGCCTTGGCCGGTGTTCTGCAGAAAAGGGGGAACTTCTTCGGCCACACTGGCGGTGCAAAGGACATGGGTATGGCCGAACTTGACCAACACCGAGCCAGGGGCATAGCGGGTAAAGTGGCGCTCAAAAGAAACCGGGCGCAATTGAGCAGCGGTGCGATTATCTGGGCGTTGCCAGCTCATGGACAGTTCAAAAAGGGATCCCTCGCATTGTCAACCATGTCTGCCCAATGCGGCTCAGGACTTGGAATCTTTGCAGAACATGACTGGGGCGACGGCTGCGGACGGAATTGGTCTGGGAAGGCAAGGACGACAAGTGTAGCAACCGCCGCAAATTGGATATTGCCGGGTATGCCACCTCTACGCGGAAGAAAGTGAAGCACTTGTAAACTACCCGACACCCGCGCTACGCGCA
>NZ_JANSIO010000474.1:0-100 GCF_047462195.1 Synechococcus sp. R3-13
CCCTACCTTTTCCCCGCAAGGGGACGGAAACATAGCTTAGTGTCGGTATTATTTGTTCTGGGATTGGCCTGTTGATCCCTACCTTTTCCCCGCAAGGGGA
>NZ_JANSIO010000474.1:110-176 GCF_047462195.1 Synechococcus sp. R3-13
CTTTTCCAAGCGCTTTGGCCATCTGAGTTGCGGACTGTTGATCCCTACCTTTTCCCCGCAAGGGGA
>NZ_JANSIO010000474.1:186-6899 GCF_047462195.1 Synechococcus sp. R3-13
AGCTACGCGAGGCGAGAGGAGAGAGAAAGGAAAGTTGATCCCTGCCTTCTTCGAGACATCCTTGAGAACTGAGACTGGCGGATTCTAGGGTGGATCCCTAGCGCAGGAAACGGGCCAGCAGCACCAGTCCGATGCCGCCGAACAAGATGTTGAAGCTCCAGGCTGCCGCCCAAGGGGGAAGGGCTCCCACTTCTCCCAAGCTGCGAGACACGCTGAGCACCACGTAGTAGGCAAACACCAACAGGATCCCGAAGACGACGCCCCCGTAGCGTCCCACCCGCCGCGCGGTGGTGGATCCCAGGGGGAGCGAAATCAGCACGGCAAAAAAGCTGGCCAGGGGCAGGGAAAAGCGCATGTGGAACTCGGTGCGCAGAGCCTGAGTATTGAGATTGGAGCGGGCCAAACGGGAAATCCGCTCCGCCAGCTCCGGTAAGCTCAACTCGCTGGGGGGAACCGGCGGCTGCATTAGGGTAGCCAGATCCTGGGAAACTTGCAGCGGCTTGCGATGAAACGTTTGCTCGGCAATGCTGAGACCCGTGGGGCCGTAAAGGTGGGTTGCCCCTTCGCTCAGGCTCCACTCCAGTCCGTTCCACACTGCCTGAGCGGCCAAGGTCACTTCCACCAACTGGTATTTGCCTCCCGGCAAGGGATCCACCCGCAAAATCGTGACATCTTGCATCGTATTTAACCGGGGATCCACTTGGCGGATGAAGAACCAGAGGTTGTCTTCGGTTTTGAAAAAGACATCGTATTGCACCGGGGTGGTGGCCTGGGCCAGCAAAGCTTGCTGATCGATCTGGCGGATTTGCTGTTTACTGGCTGGCAGCAGCACGTTGCTAATGAAAAAAGCGCTCAAGCTCATGGCCAACCCCACCAGCAGCAGGGGCCGGAAAATCCGGCTAAACGGGATCCCGGCTGCCCGCATAGCGGTGATCTCGCTGTTGCCGCTCAGCTTGCCCAAGGTGAGCATGGTGGCAAAGAAGGCGGCAATGGGCATGCCCAGCACCACCATCTCCGGCAGATCCAAAACCAAGAGGCGCAACACCGTCAGGGGGGGGACGGATCCCTCGACCAGCCGCTCGGCCAGGGTAAACAGTCGGCCCACCAGCAGCAGCAGGGTTCCCCCCGCAACACCGGCCAGCACCGGGGTGAGCATCTGCCCAAATAGATAGCGCTCCAGCAGCCAGAACTTGGTGAGCAACCGTGCCATGTTTGAGAATTGAAAGGGATCGCCCTCATCCCCATGGAAGAGACGGGTTGCAATGGCCGAAAAATCGGCAGCAAAAGCCCTGAACCAGGCTCATCAATGCATTCTCGCTCAAGGGCTTGGGGAAGCAGGGGGGGGAAACGACTCTGTTTTGTCGGCAGGATCCGAACGCGGCCTAGGAGAGTTGAGGGGAGGTTCGGACGCGGGATCCAGCTCGGCCCCCCAGGCGGCCAGGTAGGCCCGTTGTTCGGGGGAAAGGCGGCGAGCCTGGCGGAAATCTGCCCCTGCCACGATAGCTCCGGTGTAGGCTCCGGTCTTAAAATCCGGCTTTTGCCCCGGCTGAGCGGGGGAAGCCGTCTGAGGGGATCCCACAAACAGCAAAGCGCGGTAGAGATCGGCCCCGCGCAGGTCGGCATTCCGCAAGTTAGCTCCGCACAGATTGGTGTGGCTGAGATCGCAGCCGCTCAGGTTGGCCCGCTCCAGGCTGGCTTCGCTGAAATCCACCGCCCGCAACAGGGTGCCATGCAGGTCGGCTCCCTCCAGCATCGTGCCCAGGTTGACCACTCGGATCCCGTGCAGGCGATCCCGCTGGTAACCCCCTTTGCCGTCCAGAATGGGTCGGCCCAGGTGTTCGTCTCGCCGCAGAGGGCTGAGCAGGTTAGCGGTGGAGAGAAAGCGCAGGATCTTGGCTTTGCCGAAGCGATCCACCCCGTTCAACAAAGCAGCCGTGCGCCCGGCAGCAATGGCCCGCTCCAGGGGCCAATCGTCCAACTGCCCATCGGGAGACAAGACCAGGTTGGAAATGTCTTCAAAGTAGGCGTCGATGGTCTGCTGCTGGGTGATGATATTCTGCTGAATGGTGAGATCGCGGGAGATGATGTACTGCCGCCAGGCAATGTAGGCGGCCAGGATGGCAATCAAGATTTGGCCTGTGGCCCCAAACACTTCTCCCAAAGCCCCAATCGCCTCCCAACTCAGGGATCCCAAGGCGGAAAACACCCCGCTCCCAGCAACCCCTCCCATCAGGGCCAAGCTGAGGGCCACTCCCGCCCAGGCCAATTGAGGCCAAGTGGTCAGCCACCGACAGAGGTCGCGCCCGATCTGCACCCAAAGCGGTCGCCCCCACCAGCCCGCCAGGCCCAGCCAAGCCAGCACCGCCCCCCAGCCCAAGACCGGCTGAGCCATCAGCTTTCCCAAGAGCAGCAAGAAGGCCGGAATCCCCAACAGCAGCAGATGAATCAGGGGTTGCCACGGTGAGACCGGAGACAGCAGGATCCCGGATTCAAGCAGCGACGGCTCTTGGGGCAGATGTTCGGGGACAAGGGTTTTGTAGGTCATGGCGCAAGCAGGGAGGTTACTCTAGGGCTAGTGTTAGACTTGCAAAAAAAGCCTGCGTTAGTCCGTATTTAGAGTTGGCGGATAGGGCAGGATCCCGCCTACTCAGTTTGGTAGGATAACCTCGGCCTTTCTTCTCTAGCCCAGCCTGGTGTGAGGATAACCACCATGATCTATTCCTTATTGTCCTTACTGCCTATTGGTCTGCAGAAATCCGGCGAACACCAATCTACAGCAGTCCTGCCCGGCTTGCGGGTGCAGCGTTACCGCTGGGCAATGCTGGTGCGGCTGGCGTCCTCTCTGCTACTCGGCACCACCTTACTGCTAGCAGCCAAATTGGATCCTGGCTGGGCGCAAACTTCCCTGGACACTGGTATTACCGGCGAGCAGACCCTGCCTCAAGCTCCCCCTCTCCCGGACAATCGCCCGGCCATTTTCGTGGATGCGGCCAACGGCAGCGATACCCGTGGGGATGGATCCCGCAATAACCCCTTCAAGACGATTACTTATGCCATTCAGCGGGCTGAGGCTGGCAGCGTCATTCAGCTTTTTCCCGGGGTGTATAGCGAGGAGAGCGGCGAAACCTTCCCCATTCGCCTGAAAGCGGGCCTCACCTTACGTGGGGACGAGTCCACCTTGGGAGAGGGCTATCTCATCACCGGCGGCGGTACCTACATGAGCCCGACCCTAGGCCGACAAAATGTTGCTCTGCTGGCAGAAACCGGCGCAGAAGTGCGAGGAGTTACCCTGCGCAACCAGGGGCGGCGCGGCTATGCCCTCTGGGTGGAATCTGCCTCCCCGCGCATTCTCAACAACAGCTTTGTGGGCAGCATCCACGATGGAATCTTCATCGCTGGCGCTTCCAATCCCTGGGTGGAGGGCAACCGCTTCTATAAAAACGGGGCCAACGGCATTTCCGTCTTGGGCACCTCCCAGCCCACCATCGTCAATAACCTGTTCCAAGAAACCGGCTTTGGCATCACCATCGACCAACGCTCGGCGCCTGTTGTGCGCAACAACCGCATTCTGCAGAACCGTACCGGCGTGGTTGTCGGGGGCAGCTCCAGGCCCATCCTGCGCAACAATCTCATCGCCCAGAACTTGGAGACCGGCCTCACTGCCATCACCAACGCCCAGCCGGATCTGGGCACGGCCACGGATCCCGGCAACAACATCTTTGAGGGCAACGGCCAATACGATATCAACAACGCCACCCGCGGCCTGCGCCTCAATGCCAACGGCAACCAACTGCGGGGCCAGGTCAAAGGGGATCTGGATCTGTCCGGTCAAACCACCGTTGCCGCCCTTCCCGACAGCGCTCCCCGCCCCATTGCCCCTGGCACTTTGGCTCTGCCCAGTGCCCCGGCCCAGCCGGCTACTCCCAGGGATCCCCGGCCAGCGGCTGAGACCCCCTCCACCTTACCGGTTGTGACGGTGCCGCAATCGACGGATCCCAGCCCAGTTGCCTCTCTATCGGGATCGGGGGGGCGCGTTTTGCCCAACGTTCCTGCCCAGCCGGCGGACACTCAACCCCAAGCGCAGGAGTTTGTTGCCGTCCCCTTCACGCCAGATGGCTCTACCGCACCTGCTCAGCCGGTTGGCCCTGCCCCCGCAGCTCCTGTTCCCAGGCCACCCTCGGCTCCCCTCACAGATATCACCACCCTTCTGCCCCCGCCGGCCCGTCGCCCGTCCACGGGGATCCCAACTACTCCCTCTGCTCCCACTACAACTCCAGTTGCCCCCCCTGTGGCTGCTGTGGGCTCGGCAACCCAATTTCGCGTGTTGGTGACCCCCAAGAGCAGCGATGACTTGAACCGATTGCGGCAGCTCATCCCCGAGGCGGTGGAAACGGTTTTCAACGGCAGAACAGTGTTGCAGGCGGGCCTGTACGACAGTCGCAGCCAGGCCCAGTCGGTGTTGGATCAGCTGTTGGATGCCGGCTTTGAGGCAGTTGCCGAGATGATTTTCCGCTAGCGACCCTCCACCCTACCGGCTTGCTTCTCCATGACGGTTAGGAGGAGGTTTTGGCCCCGGTTCTTTTGGCGGGAGAATCGACCGGCAAGTGTTTGCCAAGGGCGATGACAGCTCAGACACTCTCTAGTCCAGCGGATCCAGTCGGTAGCGGCTGAGCCAGTGATCCAAATGCACTTCCTCCTCATCCAGCAGTTGGGCGTTGATCAACCCCCGTTTGAAGGCAAGACGGATGGCTCGCGCCCGCAAGCTGAAGGTGGTTCCCCACTCGTCGCTCTCAATTTGGTCGTTGCTGACTTCTAACTTGTCGTAGAGGTTGCGCAGACGGTTGGTTACCCCTCGGCGGGACAAAAAGCGCCGTGCAGCAATAGCCTGGTCGGTGAGGCCAAGGGCAATGTCGATCAGCACTTCGTACTCGGCATCGCTGAGACCGGTGATTTTGTTTTGTGAACGGGAATCGACCCCGCGCACCTCTCGGTCGATCACGCATTGCTCATCCTGCACCACCGCTTGGATGGCGCTGACCAATTTTTCATCGGTGCAATTTTTCAAAAGGTAGCCATAGACAGTTTGCGGAGGCACGATCTTGTGCAGCTCCCGCACATAGACTTCATCGGCAAAATGCGACCAAAAAATGATGCGCGTGCTGGGGCACTCTGACCAAACCTGCCGCGCTACCTCGATCCCGGTCATCTCAGGCATGCGAATGTCCATCAACACAAAGTTGGGGTGGTGCTGACGGTAAAGTTCCAACGCCTCTCTACCATTCGAGGCTATATACACCGGGCCGAACTCAGGCAAATGTTGTGTTAGCAGGCTATGAACATGCTGACGGTAGAGAGCGTCATCTTCAGCAAGGAGGGTACTCACGGGCCTTTATCAGAATTACCGAATACTTTCTTTTCACTACCTAACTCTAAAGACACCCACAAGGGAAGATAAGGCACTATTGAGCAGTACTCAATGGAGCAAGGGATCCCCTCCGCCGGCTATGAGTAGCAGCTCGGAAAAAGGATTTGGCCCCACTCTGTCCTGTGGAGGTTGCGGTTTCCCCATAGCGCTCACGCAAACGGCCAATGAACTTCTCCACCGCAGACGTCGAAAACTTTTGATAAGCAGCAGTCTATGCTGTTTCTACGGCAGAGGCCAAAAATGCCTCAATCTCAGAGCGCTGGGGCAAGCTAGGTTGGGCTCCCGCACGGGTTACGGCCAGAGCAGCGGCGGCATTGGCAAAACGCAGGGCTTCCCTCAGGGATCCCCCGGCAGCCAAACAAGCAGCTAAGGCCCCACAAAACCCATCTCCGGCAGCGGTGGTATCCACCACTTCCACAGGATGGGCGGGCCAATGGCCACTTTCTTCCCCATCTGCCCAGACCAGCCCTGCCCCTCCCAAGGTGAGGATAACGGCTGGGATCCCGTGTTTCTGCAGTTCTTGAGCCACCTTTTGGGCTTGTTCCGGCGTCTCCACAGGGGATTGGGCAAGGGCAGCCGCTTCGGTTTCGTTGAGCACCAAGTAGCGAACCTGGCGCAACAGGGATCCCGGCAATGGCACGATGGGCGCAGGGTTGAGCAAAATCGGGATCCCTTGGGCAAAGGCTTGTTCTGCTGCAGCTTGCACGGTGGGCAGGGGGATTTCCAGTTGCAGCAGGAGCAGGGCCGCCGGGGTAAAGGGAGGCAAATGCTCCGGCAGATAGCGACCATTGGCTCCAGGGCTGACCACAATTCTGTTTTGCCCGCCGGGATCCACTGTGATCAAAGCTAGGCCGCTGGGCCCCTCCAACTGCCTCAGGTGGCGGGTATCCACGCCGTTGTGCTCCAGGTTCTCTTGGAGCAGACGCCCAAACTCATCGGATCCCACCGCTCCCCACATTTCCACCTGGGCTCCCGCCCGCGCCGCTGCCACCGCTTGATTGGCTCCCTTACCGCCAGGGTAGGTGGCGTAGTCGGATCCCAGCACCGTTTCCCCAGGGCCGGGATGATGGGGCACCTGCACCACCAAATCCATGTTCAAGCTACCCACCACTCGGATCGGGCCTGCCATCGGGCTTGTGGGGAAATCCTGTTGGAAAAGCAGAGATCTAGAGATCTTTGGTTTGGATCCCTGGGCAGCTATTGTATCAGCCGCCGGTCTTGGCCAGGGATCCCCTTGAGCGCCCTACCACGCGGCAAGGGCTGATAGCAGTCGTGGTTTTTATTACCA
>NZ_JANSIO010000475.1:0-956 GCF_047462195.1 Synechococcus sp. R3-13
TTCAGCAGTGTTCAGCGTAAATGTATCAGAGATAGATGTTTACCCAATCTGCGTCTGATACTCTGGGGTTGGCACAACTGGATTTGGCGCAAATTCCGCGGCAGATCACCTGCGATGGCAGTGACTTGGATTGGAGCCAGGCCCTGGCCATCGAAGGGATCCAACCTGAAGAAGAAGCTTTACAGGCTTGGATGGCTTTCCGTGACCTGCGGGTGAACCAAGAGGCGGGCAACATTTTACGCTGGCAAGGGCGTCCGTTGCGGGCCAGCCGTATCCGCTTTTTCCCCAGGAATGTGGCTTGGCGCTATGGCTTCTCGTTTTCCACCAGCATCCGCTCGCCCCTTGGCAAAGGGATCCCGACCCCTGAGGAGTGGCGCTACCCGGGCCTCTGCCGCTACGGGATTGTGCTGTTTCAACCCAACGCCCAACTGGTGGCCCATCAGGTTTTCGAGTCCTCGCCAGAGCAGCCCCAAGAGGTGGATCTGGATCCCAACCTGGATATTGCCTTCAACATCAATGACGCCAAGGGCAGCTACGGCGACAATAGCGGCAGCTTCGATATTTACCTGCAGGTGGTGAGCTGACTCACCCAACCCCAGGAGGGATCCCGGCTGATCGCGATAGCGGGACGGAGTCTTTGCAGGGCGGGTCAGGGGGCAGTTGCCGGGTGGGATCCCATCCCCTACAATAGGTGAACTGGTGGCTGGATCCCAGCTTGCCATTGCCCTTCCTGGCCCTGGAGAGGTGGCTGAGTGGTCGAAAGCGGCTTCCTGCTAAGAAGTTACGGGGCCCAAAAGCTCCGTCGAGGGTTCGAATCCCTCCCTCTCCGTTTCTGTAGTTGACCAAGAAAACTGGGTTGCAAGCCCCGTCCTACCGCTGCGCGGCAGCAAGCTGAACAGGGCGGCTTTGTGCTATGGTGCTGGTTGAACTCCGCCAACTTGAATATGGCGCAGTGT
>NZ_JANSIO010000475.1:966-2801 GCF_047462195.1 Synechococcus sp. R3-13
AAAAGTATCTGCGAGTTCATCCCAGTAGTTGGGGTCATGGCATCCCCCATCACTCGCAAGGGTGGTGTGGCCCAGGAAGTGGGGATCATCCTGCGACCTGGGAAAGAATCCTTACCCTTTAGGGCAGGGAGAATGTCAACCTCGGTTGCAATTTCACCCCCTTCTGAGCGTTTATGTGGCAAGCGTGGCTTCTGAGTCAGTGGGGGGTGGCACTCTGGCTCAACCTGGCTCTGGTGGTGCTGGGTCTGCTGAGCCCTCAGAAGGCTTTGACGCGAGCAGGGGTCATCCACGCGGGCCTGCTGGGCCTGCTGGTGTGGAGGGGGCTGGGGGGGCGGGGCTACGCGGTGGTAGCTGCCTATTTTTTAGTGGGAACAGCCGTAACCAAACTGGGGATCCGGCGCAAGCAGGCGCAGGGGATCGCCGAAAAGCGAGAGGGGGCGCGAGGGCCGGAGAACGTCTGGGGATCCGCTTTAACCGGGGCAGTATGTGCGGTGGGATATGCTTTCTTCCCGCATCCCCTGTGGTGGTTGGGATACAGCGCCAGCTTCGCGGCGAAATTGGCCGATACCGTCAGCAGCGAGGTGGGGAAAGCCTATGGCCGTAAGACCTTCTTAATCACCACCTTCCAGTCCGTGCCGGCGGGCACAGAAGGAGCTGTAAGCCTAGAGGGATCCCTGGCGGGAGTGGCAGCAGCGGCAGGGATGGCCGGGTTGGCCTGGGGGATTGGCGGGGAGTGGGTGGGGGAAAGCCCATTTTGGTTGGGCATCTGCTGGCTGGCCGGGATCCTGGCCACCTTGGCAGAAAGCTGGATGGGAGTGGTGTTGCAACCCCGTTTGGCCTGGATGACCAACGAAGTTGTAAACAGTATTCAAACAACCCTGGCCGCTCTTCTGGCGGTAGGGCTGGGATCCCTTATGGGCATCGGATCCTAGAAATAGGGTCACCATGAACTACCCCACCGTATAGGCAGATGGGGTTTCTAGTGCCCCATCCCCTTAACAGTGAGGTTTTTGTCCCTTCCTCTGTCCCAGTTGCTTCATAGACCCGCAGGTCTCTGAAGGAGTGCTGCAACATCCGAGACCAACGAGGCTAGTTCCCAACCCCGGTTGCCCGTTGACGGCAACGTTGTACATGACCATTACCGAACCACGGTCTCTATTGCCGTGCCACCGAGAACGGCCATACAAAGAAGTCAAGCCAGGAGGCTTGACCAAAAGGGGAGAAGCTCTCCCCTTTCGCTGACCAGAGCTCCCTTAGCGCAGGCCGCTGGGCTTATAGACCAGGAAGCTGAGCACTTGGCACTGCTTAATGTTGTCGAACCCCACCACGCGAATGAAACAGTTGGGGTAGGCGCTGCGGCAAGCCTGCACTTCGCTGAGCACCTCCTGGGGAGAAGTGGCGCTGAACAGGGGCAGCTTCCACAGCGTCCAGTAGCGAACCGTCGGTTCAGAAGATTCGTTGAACTCTATGGCAGGGATATAGCCCTGATCCAAGATGTACTGCACCTGCTTGATGATCTGCAGATCCGTCAGCGGCGGCAGATAGGAGAGGGTTTCGTAGCGGCGCTCTTTCGGTAAGGTTTGCATGATCGGTGTCACTCCGTTTCGAGCCTAGGGTTTTGTGGGGGGGATCCCGCTTCCGGGTGGGTAACGGGTAGGGATCCTGTTGCTGAGGTGATCCGTTCTAGATGATTGCGGCGGTGCTCCATGTTGGCTTGCTGGATGCCGGCTTTGGCCATCTCCGGCAGGTAATCAACCACCTCCGCAGCAATGTGCTCGCGAACGGTCATGATGCGATAGGCCAACTCAGGACGCTCAGCCAGCAAAGCCCGCAGG
>NZ_JANSIO010000476.1:0-600 GCF_047462195.1 Synechococcus sp. R3-13
GAGCTTATTATTGACTAGAGTCATGCTCTCCCCTCTCTTCTATGGATGCCAAGGATCTGCTTCGGCTTTACCGGGCAGGACGGATCAACTTTGCCGGCGAGAACCTGGCCGCCCTTGACCTGAGCCGGGCCGATTTGATCGGGGTGGATCTCTCCCAAGCAAACCTGCACAGCGCCAACTTGATCTTCGCCTTCTTGGGGCGGGCCAAGCTGCAGAAGGCCAACCTCGTCGGGGCTAACCTCGGGGGGGCCAACCTCAGCCAGGCGGACTTGAGCGAGGCGGATCTCAGGGATGCCCAGTTGCACGGCACCACCCTACAAGGGGCAGATTTGCATGGGGCCAACCTAACGCTGGCTCTGTTGATCGATGCCAACCTGCTGGATGCGGATCTGCGTTGGGCCAACCTCACCAGTGCCAACTTGGGGGGAGCTTGCTTGCGGGGGGCTAATCTCCGTTTCGATAGCCGCCGGGGAGCGGTATTGCGCAACGCCAATCTTAGCCGCGCCGATCTCAGCGGAGCCAACCTGTCGGGAGCGGATTTGACGCGGGCCGACCTGAGCGGGGCCAACCTGAAAGAGGCCAGTCTGATCAAAGCCAACT
>NZ_JANSIO010000477.1:0-927 GCF_047462195.1 Synechococcus sp. R3-13
CTTAGCTACCCCCACACCCCGACAAGCTAAGCTGGGAAAAGTTGTGCTTTTCTGGATGTGCCCCCGCCGCCTCAGCCTTCTGTGCAGGATGACTTTCCTCCCTTACCCCCCCCACCTCCCCGTTCTCCGGCTTTGAGGGTGGTGGAAACGGCTTTTTTGGCCAGTACGGCAGCCTTGATCTGGATCCTGAGCTACACGCCGCTAGCTCCTTTCATGCGCCTGTTTTTCCCCATCCCGGTGGCGCTGGCGGTGATGCGCTGGGATCCCCGCACAGGGGCAATGGCCCTGGTGGTCTCCGGCCTGTTGCTGACGGTGCTGATAGGGCCCACGCGCAGCATTCTCTATGTCATTCCCTATGGTTTGCTGGGCTATTGGTGTGCCCGCCTGTGGCAGCAGCGTCTTTCCTGGTACGTCTCGGTGGTGAGCGGGGCTGTGCTCAGCGCCCTGGGCTTGATCTTTCAGTTGGTGCTTTCCTCCCTACTGGTGGGGGAAAACCTCTGGATCTACGTAACCATTCAACTTACCGGCCTAACCAACTGGCTCCTGGATGTGTCCCTCAGCCGATGGGGCGTCTACTGGGTGGCAGAACCCTGGATGGTTCAGGTGGTGGTGGTGGGATTTATTGCCTTCAATTCCCTCATCTACGTATTCACGGTGCATTTGGTGGCCGCCCTGGTGATGGAGCACTTTCGTTGCCCGCTGCCACCCCCGCCGAAGTGGGTACAGTTTTTGCTGGATTAGCAGCCCCTGTGAGTTGTACAAGAGCAGAGCAAGCTGCTCTACAAATGAGTTCTTGACAAATCTTGACAAATGAGTTCTTGGCAAAAGTCCCACCCTATTGCCATGCAACGCTACAGGAATGCAAGAACTGGAAGGTTCTCTGCTAGGATCGCGGTAGCGGGACGGAGTCCTTTCGCGTTAGCGGGA
>NZ_JANSIO010000478.1:0-1375 GCF_047462195.1 Synechococcus sp. R3-13
TGCTCTGGCGGAGATGCTGCACAACCTCCAGAAACTTGACCTGGGAGAACTCCCCCACGGTGCCGGTGATGGGATCCGAGAGAAGCCCCTCCTCCTGCGAGCGCTGATTGGCCTGGTTCAGCAGCCCCAGCAGTTGCTGTTGGATTTGATTTTCGCTCAAACCCGGTTGAATCACCCCGTGGGCCAGCACGGATCCCTTGGCGAAAATCCGCTGGTTGGGGTAAATCTGCACGAGCACAGGCACAGGCTCCCCCTTGAGCCGGTTGGTGAGAGAGAGAATGCGCACCGCCCAGCTACCGGGTTCTTGCAACTTCTCCAGGGCTTGGTCGGCATCCTCGCGGCGGATCAGGATCGCGTTTTCCAGAGGGGGCATGGGCTGGGATCCAAGGGCAAGGGCTCGCTGTTCCGCCTGGGCCAAAAGGTGCTCAAACTGCTGCCGAATCGCCTCTGGCTTTGCCCCCCTTGGAGCCTCCACAACCCCCGTTGCCAAGACTTCCCCCGCCAAGATGGCCAGTTCCCCCCGCCGCAGCCGCACCGCCAATTGGTTGAGCTGCTCGATCTCCTGCTCAAGCTGGTTTTTCTGGTTCTCCAGTTGGGTTAAGGCCGCCTGCACCACATCCAGGGAGCGCTCCAGCTGATCCCGATCCAGTTGCAGGGCTTGTTTTTGCGACTCCAGGGTGGCGATCACCTGGCGGGCCGACTCCACCTCTGCCTTCACTGCCTCCAACTCGGCATGGGCTCGATCCAAACTGGGCTGCACCTTGGCCAGTTGCTCGTTGGCTGCCGCCAGCTTGGCCTCCGCCTCCTGCCGCTCCTGCAGCGCCACTGCCAGCTGATCGCGCACTTCGCTCAGGCGGGTTTGGGCTGCCGACTGCTGGGTGCGAAATTGATCCAGATCCACCTTGAGGTGGTCTCGCTCAACCCTGAGAGCGGCATTTTCCGCTTCCAAGAGGGCTTTTTGGCGGTTGAGGGCCCGCAGCTCTTGCTCCGCCTGGGCAATTTGGTTGGTGTAGCTGAACAGGGCCTCCGACAAAGAGCGGTTGAGGAGCAGCAGTGTGCCCAAAGTCAGGGCGGAGATGCTCACGCCGGTCACCACGGCCACCAGAATGGCGGTATGGCGGGGGCGCAGGTTAAACCAGGTAAGGCGCTTTTTGCCAATGCGGTAGCCCACCCGATCCCCAACAACGGCAATCAGGCCACTGACAACCAACATGTAGAGGATCAGCAGTACGCCTTGCATATTCCCGGATCCCTGCCATGGAAATCTTAGCAAGGTTGCCCTGAGGATTTTGGGAGTTGTTGGGGAGGTGGGAAATAGGAATTCAGCTTACTCGCGCAGGAGCCCCGCGCTGTACCCGTAGGGTCAGCGTCGGGA
>NZ_JANSIO010000478.1:1385-1453 GCF_047462195.1 Synechococcus sp. R3-13
ATGCGTCTTGATGAAGTATGGAAGTATGGTAGAGCTATGACCCAAGTCCTGACCCTTTCCTGCAAGCT
>NZ_JANSIO010000478.1:1463-2069 GCF_047462195.1 Synechococcus sp. R3-13
GGGTAGCAGAAGCTCAAGCGGCAAAACTCTCTGCTACCCTTTCTGCTTTCACAGAAGCCTTGAACTGGGTCAATGCCAACACCCCAGCAAAGGTAGTCAATGCCATCAAGCTCCAATCCCTTTGCTACTACGAACTTAGGTCGCGATTTGGCTTGTCCAGTAACTTGGCACAGCAGGTATGCCGCAGAGTCGCAGGTAGTCGCAAAGGAGCACAACAGAAAAACAGGCCAGTCAAAGAATTTAAGAAGCCGTTTGATACTTACGATGCCCGCATCTTTTCCTTCAGAGAGAAAGATTGGACAGTGTCCATCACTACCGTTGATGGCAGGGAACGGTTTGAGTTAGCCATCGGCAACTATCAACGCAGGAAGTTAGCAGGGACAAAACCCAAAGCAGCGACTCTGGTTCAGCGTCGTGGTGGTGGGTTCTATCTGCAAATTTGCCTAGAGACAGAAACACCTGTTACCAAACCGCAAGAGCGAGTAATAGGCGTGGATTTGGGGAGAACAGACATTGCCCATACATCGGAGGGAGAGAACTGGCATGGACAGCAGTTGAGCAAAATACGAGAGCATTATTCCAAGCTGAGAGCGGTACTCCAGCAAA
>NZ_JANSIO010000479.1:0-2558 GCF_047462195.1 Synechococcus sp. R3-13
AAACACCGCCAGCAGCCCCGACAGAAACACCCCCAGCAGCAGAAATGGCATTGCCTGCACCACAAGGCTCAGAAACAGGGTGAATCCGTCTCGCCAAAGGGGAGAGTCTAAAAGGCTCAACACACCGCCTCACGCACAATTTGGGCCTTACTGAGTTTGGATCCCGGCCCAGCGCCCTGTCAAACGGCTCTCAACCCCGCTCTTCTATAGGGATATAGCGTTGCTGGCGTTCACCTGTGTACACCTGGGTGGGTCGGAAAAGCCGATTATCGGACAACTGCTCCCGCCAATGGGCTAGCCAACCCGCCGCTCGGGCAATGGCAAACACCGGTGTAAACAAATCTTCTGGGATCCCCAGCTTGGCGTAGACCAACCCTGAGTAGAAGTCCACATTCGGGTAGATCCCCTTCGGCCCTAGCAACTCCTCACACACCCGCTCCACCTCCAGGGCAATGTCGTAGTACTTGTCGTGGCCGTAGCGCTCAAACAGCTCTTCGGCCAGCCGCTGCAGGATAGTGGCCCGCGGATCCTTCACCTTATAAACCCGGTGACCCATGCCCATGATGCGCTGTTTTTTGGCCAGCTTCTCCTCGATAAACGAGCGTACATTTTCCACCGAGCCGATTTGCCGCAGCAGCATCATCACCTGTTGGTTGGCCCCCCCGTGCAACAGCCCCGAAAGGGTACCCACCGCCGTGGCCAGGCTGCTGTAGGGGTTAGCCAGCGTGGAAGCGCTCACCAGAAGGGCAAACGTAGAGGCATTGACCGTGTGCTCGGCGTGCAGGATCAGGCAGATGTCAAAAATGCGGGCCAACCAGGGATCCGGCTTCTTGCCCGAGAGCATGTATAGGAAATTGGCAGCATGATCCAGGTTGTCGTCCGGGGGAATGGGATCGTTGCCCTGTCGCATCTGGTGGAACATCGCCACCATGGTCGGCAGCTTGGAGAGCAAGCGGGTGACGGTGCCGAACACATAGTCGGGATCCATCTCCCGCAGCGGGTAAAACAGCCCCAAGCCCGCCACACAGGTTTGCAGAGCATCCATCGGGTGGCCCGACTCCGGAAACGACTTGATCATGTCCCGGATGCGGTATTTCACCCGTCGATGACTGCGGATTGCCTGGTCAAAGTTGTCCAGCTCCGATTGGGTCGGCAGCTTGCCAAAGATCAGCAAGTAGGCTGTCTCCAGAAAGGTACTGTGGGCGGTTAATTCCTCGATGGGGATGCCCCGATATTCCAGGATCCCCGCCTGGCCATCCACAAAACTAATGTTGGAGCGTGTGGCCGGAACGCCTTCCAAGCCTGGTCTGTATTCGCCATCCGCCATGGTCGGATCCTTAGAGCAAGTATTTCCTAGATAATGATGAATCAAGGGTTGCCAAAGGTGCCTGGAACCCAACCCCTTGCCCCCCTCGGGCAGCACTGACCCCGCTTTGCCCCATTGACATGCTCCCTGCTCTAGAGGGCGAGGATTCCAGTTACTGGTTCCGTGACAGCACTTACCGTAAAGGACTCCGTCTCGCTTTCGCAAGAAGGTTTCCCCTCTACGACAGCGGCGCTTGTCTCCCCAGTGGTTTTCTTTTTCAAGGCGGCTTCCCCCTGCCCTAGGGTGTTGTTGCAGACAACAAAAAACTATTACAAAACTATTTATTATTTGTTTGGGTTTGACCCAGTCGTTAAACCGTTGGGCTTCTGCAGCGGTTGACTACCCTGCCGCTGCCGGCAGCATAGCACAGAGCCGCTCCCTACTGCTCCGCAAGCTGTCGCGACTGCGTCAGCGAGCCGTGAGCCTTGAGGGCCCAGTTTTTGGGTAAAGCAAAGTTTGGATCCCTGCAGCCAAGTGCCGCCCTTGCCATCCTTTACAGAGAGCTGGGCTGGGATCCGCCTTCTATCTTGCAACAGCTCCCGCTGCCCGACGCAAAAATTGTTGCTATGGTGAGAACTGCGCCCGGCTTGAGGGATCTTGGCGCCTGCCGGAGCCGTGAAAGTTCGCTCCCCCGCTTGGAGATCGGCACCGATGTCGGATACTGCTCAAACTCACCTTGGCTCCAGCCCAGTGCAAGGACTGGAGTACGTGGTACTGGGAGTGGCCACTTGTTTCCAGCAGGATCAGGAAGGCCGCCTGGTAGAGGTTTTGGTGGCCGAGCCGGTACCTGCTGCCGATTTGGACTGCCTGGCCCAAGAACGCCGCAGCACTTCCTATCTTCTCCTCTACGCCACAACCTATGCCGAGATCGTGAACAACGGGATCCCCACCTTGCCCACCGATGTTTTCCCGCCGGGGGTGCTGTTGGGGGAAAACTTCGTGGAACGGGTGCAAGCAGCGGCCCGCACCTATCGCAACAAGCCCCAGTTTCGCCATATCCCCCTGCACCAAACCTGCACTCCAGAGCGGGGGGTGTTCAGGCTCAATCACAGCGTTGAGCCGCGACGGATCCTCAATGCAGTTGTAGAGGTAAAGGATGCCGACAACATCAAACAGCACCCCCACACCCATCAACGGCTCTGACTCGCTGGGCTGTACGGTTGACATACTCCCCTGCCCAAAGGCAGGAGAT
>NZ_JANSIO010000479.1:2568-3218 GCF_047462195.1 Synechococcus sp. R3-13
CAGTTGTAGATTCGTCGCAGAGGTAGAGGGATCGCCATGAACCTGTTGAGCTTGGCCTTGCCGGATCTGTCGGCAGCTTCGGATCGGTTAACCGCCGCCTTGCAGCCCGTAGCCCAGTTTTTTGCCGGCCTCAACTTGCCCCAACCCATTGTGCAATGGGGTCACCCTTTGATGATGGGAATCGTGGTGGTGGTGATGGGCAGCTTTGTCGGCCTGACCGGGTGGCGAGGGCGAACCTTGCGTCTGGCAGCCGCCTCCCCAACCTCAGAGGGATCCCTGCCGGAATCGGCCCAAAAGCCTCTGCTGGATCACCGCAAATTGGCTCCCTGGATGGCCACCTTCATCGCTCTGGGCTACACCGGCGGCATTCTCTCCCTGGTGATGCAAGGGAAGCCCCTATTGAGCAGTCCCCATTTTTGGACGGGATCCCTGGTGCTGCTGTTGTTGGCGGTGAATGGAGCTTTGTCTCTCAGCGGCTTTGGGGGCAACCGCGCTGCTCTGCGCACCACCCATGCCTATGTGGGCAGCCTCATCCTGTGCATACTGTTTGCCCATGCCTTGTTCGGGCTCAAGCTGGGCTTGTCGCTGTGAGTGGCATTGACATGCTCCCCTGCCTAAAGGCAGGGGATTCTGGTTCCTGGTTCTGCGAC
>NZ_JANSIO010000479.1:3228-3337 GCF_047462195.1 Synechococcus sp. R3-13
ATCGGGTTGCCCCTCTACGGCAGCGGTGCTCGTCTCCCCAGGCGTTTCCCCAAGCGCTACGCGCGTGCTGGCATCCAGGGCGGTTCCCTTTTGCCCAAAGGTACCGTTG
>NZ_JANSIO010000479.1:3347-3623 GCF_047462195.1 Synechococcus sp. R3-13
AGCAGCGGTGCTCATCTCCCCAGGCGTTCCCCCTTTCGGGGCGGTTCCCTTTTGCCCAAAGGTACCGTTGCTCCACTCCTCACCCAACAGCTCCAACCCTTTGCGCAGGATGTTGATGGCCGCATTCTCATCCCGGTCGATCACCACCCCACACTGCGGGCATTGATGGGTGCGAGTGGACAGCGTCTTCTTCACCCGGTGGCCACACCGAGAACAGTCCTGACTGGTGTACTGGGGCGGCACGGCCACCACCACCTTGTTGAAGACCTTCCCGTA
>NZ_JANSIO010000480.1:0-6873 GCF_047462195.1 Synechococcus sp. R3-13
CTCTCTATCCTAACATAAGATCAACACGACCTGGGATCCGTGGAGGAAGTGCCGGCCCGGCGCGGCTGGGACTTGGATCAGTTGGTCGACGCTGTTATCCGCTTTTGGTGCAGCAACCCCGATTTGGTGAGTTTGTGGCGCTCTCGTTTTCGCGATGCCGGGCGAGATGCGCTGTTGGTCTCGCGAGTGGGGCATATTCAATCACTGCAGCAGGAATTTGAATGGCTGCTGAAGCAGTAGGTGCCGAGCGCCACTCTCGCCACCTGGGTGGGAGAATGTGCGGTTAGCAGGTAGGCTAGGGGCAGAACTGGTTTGTGAGCACCCATGAGCGACACAGTTTTCGGCAAGATTATTCGCAGGGAGATCCCTGCACAAATCGTTTACGAAGACGATAGAGCCCTGGCCTTCAAAGATATTGCCCCCCAAGCCCCTGTCCACATTTTGGTGGTGCCCAAAGAGCCCATCCCCGGCATTTCCCAGGCCAAGCCCGAACATGAGGCATTGCTGGGACATCTCCTGCTGACCGCTCAGCGGGTGGCTGCCGAGGCAGGTTTAAATAAAGGCTACCGATTGGTGATCAACGAAGGAGAAGACGGCGGGCAAACCGTCTTTCATCTCCACATTCACGTTCTGGGCGGTCGGGGGATGGGCTGGCCTCCGGGCTAAGCAATGGCTTTTCCCACCAACTGAAGCCTCTGCAGGTACAATCCTGTCATTACCGAGGTAAACAGCGGGTGGGGTCTGGAACCGATGGAGTGGCACGTAACCGATGCAGAGAGTTTGATGATCATCGACCAGGAGGTGGGCAAGCACGAGCTTTCTCCTGCTGAGTATGAGGTGGTTCGTCGGGTTATTTATGCTACTGCTGACTTCGAGTACTTGCACCTCATCCGTTTTGGCAACGAAGCCTTACAGGCCGGAGCGGCGGCTCTGGCAGCGCGTACCACCATTGTGGTCGATGAGCCGATGGTGCAGGTGGGCATTGCCTGGGCTGTTCAGAACACCTTTTCCAACCCCATCTATTGCAGCAGCGAAGCCATTACCCGCCCCCAAAGGGACAAGACCCGCTCCGCTTGGGGCTTGGAAACCCTGGCCCAACGCTACCCTGAGGCGATCTTTGTGATTGGCCAATCCCAGACTGCCCTCTCCACCTTGGTGCAGCTGATTAGAAAGAAGGAGGTGGCCCCTGCTCTGGTCATCGCCACGCCGGCTGGGTTTGTGAACGTGGTGCAAGCCAAGCAGGAGCTAGCCGATTCCATGGTACCCCACATCCGCACTGAGGGACGCAAAGGAGGCCCGGCAGTGGCTGCAGCGGTGTTGGATGGCCTGCTGGACTTGGCTTGGCACGCCTATGTACGGGTCAGCAGCGCAGACTATCCTGGCAAATCCGCCGTTTCTTGACATGCTCCTTGCTCTACTGGCTGGCTAAGCCAAGGCAAACTGCGCAGCAGTAGAGCAGGGCTTTAGACCCCATTTCTAGAGTAGGTCTGCTGATCTGATCGAGATCACTCAACTGGGGGGATCCCGGTCACTCGGCCTTCAAGTCGGCATGGGCAAGATGGGAGCTGTGCTCTCAGTCCTGCCTCTTCAGAAAATGGCCTGAGAAGCGGCTGGGTTGAGCTTATGGAGGGATCTTCCCGTGCGGCGTGCCATCTTCTTTTGCTGGAGCGGCTGCCTTCTGGCCTTGTTTTTTGCGCCGGGGGCTTGGGCACAAGCTGAGCCATGCCCGGTGGTCGTCCTTTCGCCCTCTTCACAGTTGCAGTTGTCAGAATCGTCAACACTTGCCTCTACTCTCTCGACAGCCCAGAAAGTGCTCCACACTGCTACTGCACTCGACAAGGCAGAGGTTATCGCTACGCAACATTTTCCCGAACCGGTCAGCCCCTACCAGCGCTGGCGACAGAGGTATGCCCCCTCGGATCCCCTCTCTTCGGGTTTGGGCAGCGTCCCTTATCGGCCAGCCCAGCAGGGATCCCAAAGGATTCAACAGGGAACAGAGGGGCCCCCCGCGAGGCCTGCGACCCGCCAAGGGGAACAGCTGGAGCAGATCGGGATCCGCCTGGGAGAAGACAGCCCCTTCTTCCTACATCCCAGTGGGTTGGTCTATCGGCAGTCCTATTGAAGTTTTTGTGAGTCTGTTCGCTACAGGGATCCCAGCTTCCCCAGGGAGAAGGGCTGGGAGTGAGAAATTATCTCTCACTTCTCTCTTCTCACTGCTCACTATCAGTATTAGTAATGATTCCCTACCTTGCGGTGGTGAATGGCGGTGAGGCCCTCTGGGCTGGAGACCCGACCAGCTTCTAGAGTGCTGTACACCACCCAGTGATCGCTGGTTTCCAGGCGGCTCACCACACGGCACTCCAGGTAGGCCAAAGCATCGGCCAAGATGGGGGATCCGTTGGCAGCAGGGTAGGTCTTGATCCCGGCAAAGCGGTCGGCTCCCGGTGGAAATCGCTTCAGGAAGTGGCGCATCAAGGGTTGGTAATGGCCTTCTTGCAGCACGTTTAACACGAAGGTATCTCCCACCTGCAGGAAGGATTCGATGGCCCGATCCTTGGCTACTGCAATGCTGATCCCTGGCGGATCGGTGCTGGCTTGGGCTACCCAGGAGGCAAGCATGGCGCTGGTGGCTTGCCCTTTGCGGGCAGTGATGATGTAGAGGCCATTGCTGATGCGGCCCAGGGCGCGATCCAAGTCGGCATCCAAGGCTTTCATCTGCTGAATGTTGCGATCCCGGGTCAGCCACTGCCCCAGATCGGTACCTGCTTCTTCGGCCAGTTGCAGCAGAGCCTCGCCGGCAGGCTGCTTAAGCAGAATGGGGGCAAACACCTCTTTGGCGCCGATTTCTTGCAGTGTGTTGCGGCAGAGGTACACCGACTCATCATCTTCGCCGCCCGACTCAAACAGACCAAAGCCTTGCTTGCTGTGGGCAGAGGCCAAAAGGGTTTTCAGCAGCACTTGAGTGGTGGCGGCCTCAGGCCCTGATTGGGGCGGCATGCCTATCACCACACCGGCGGCCAAGCTCATCAGCTCCCGCACCTCGTGGGCATCCACCAGCCGCAAATCTGCCAGCTCCACCTGGATGCCGGTTTTTTGGATCCCACGGGCAATGGCTTGAGCCAAGGTTTCCGCCTGGCCATATCCCGACAGGTAGAACACTGCCACCAGGCGCTCGGCTTTGGCCTGCTCGAGGCTCCAGGTGCGATATTGCCCCACCCAGTCGGACAGGTGATGGCGCAGTAGGGGGCCGTGGCCGGTAGCAATGGCAGCGATGGGAGGCAAGGCTTCCATGCGCTTCAGGGCGGACAACACCGAGCGGGCGTTGGGCCCCATGAGGCAGTCGTAGTAGAGCTTGAAGTCGGCCTGCAACAGGTGGGGATGTTCGTCCCAGGCGAAATCGTCGCAGTAGTGCATCCCAAACACGTCGCAGGTGTAAAGGATCTGGGTGCCGTGGTCGTAGGTGAGGATGGTGTCGGGCCAGTGCAAGTTGGGGGCAGAGATAAATTCCAGGACATGCCCCTTGCCCAGATCCAAGCGATCTCCCTGTTTCACCACCAGCCGCCGGAAGGGCCGATGCACCAGATCTTCCAGAAATTGCATGGCCACCTTGGAGGCCACCACCGTCATCTGGGGCGCCAGCTCCAGCAGATCCCCAACCAGGCCGCTGTGATCTGGCTCGGTGTGGCTGACCACCAGGTAGTCGATCTGGGCAGGATCTAGGATCCCTTGCAGGCAATCCAGGTACAACTGGCGAAACTTCTCGTGGGAGGTGTCGATGAGGGCCACCTTCTCGCCGCGAATCAAGAAGGAGTTGTAGGTGGTGCCATTTTCCAGAGCAAATTCGATGTCAAATCGATCCCGATCCCAATCTTGGGAGCGAATGGCAAGGGTGTCGGCCCCGATGGGCAGAGTTTGCAGCGTCAGATGGGGCTGGGCCAGGCGAGGTGCGACTTGAGGTGCAACTGCAGTGGTGGCCATGTTCTCTCCCTAACTTTAAGTCGGGTCACAATCCTGATCTCAATGTAACCGAATGTTTATGTTGACAGGGGGTATAAATGCAATTTGCAAGTTGCGAAATCCTTATGGAATGCTTCTAGGGATCTCTGGGTTCCTGACTATCGAAGGGGTTGGGGCTTAGAACTGCAGCAAATTGGGCCAGGGTGTGGCGCAACTGATCCAGGTTTTGGCCGGTGGTGGCGGAAACAAACAGGGCCTTCGGGTAGAGCAGGCGCACATCCTCTACCCATTCGGGATCCAGGCGGTCGATTTTGTTAAACACCAGTTGCCGGGGGCCGGTGGCCAAGGGCATCTCGTCCAGCAAGGTTTCCACCGCCTCGATCTGTCCTTCCCAGTTGGGGTGAGACAGATCCACCACATGCAGCAGGGCATCCGCTTCCGTCACCTCTTCCAGGGTGGCTTGAAAGGCATCCACCAGTTGGTCTGGCAATTCGGTTAGGAATCCCACTGTGTCGGTCAACAGCACCGCCTGCTGGTTGGGCAGCTCCAGCCGCCGCGTAGTGGGATCCAAGGTGGCAAAGAGTTGGTCGGCCACGTAGACCTGGGCATGGGTGAGGGCATTGAGGAGGGTGGATTTGCCGGCGTTGGTGTAGCCCACCAGGGCCACCACGGGAATTTGGGATGCCTCGCGCCGTTGGCGCAGCCGCTGGCGGTGGCGGCGCAGCTCTTCCACCTCTTGCCGCAGCTTGCTGATGCGCCGCTGGATGGCCCGCCGCTCCATTTCCAGCTGGGTTTCCCCAGGGCCACGGGTGCCGATGCCCCCACCTAGCCGAGACATGGTGCGCCCTCGACCGGCCAAGCGAGGCAGCAAATACTGCAGTTGGGCCAGCTCCACCTGCAATTTTCCGGCCCGGGTTCTGGCCCGCTGGGCAAAAATATCCAGGATCACCTCGCTGCGATCCACCACCCGCACCCCCACCGCCTCTTCCAAGGTGCGCACCTGGCTGGGGGTGAGTTCCCGGTCGAACACCACCAGGTTGGCGCCCAGATCCTGGACCAGCAGAGCCAGCTCTTGCACCTTACCGGATCCGATTACCGTGGCCGAGTTGGGTCCCTCCCGCCGTTGCCAGAGGGCCTGCAGCACCTGACCGCCGGCACTCTCCACCAGGCGGCTCAGCTCCGCCAACCCATCCATGAGATCCTCGTAGCTCTGCCCGGACTCCTGCAGCCCCACCAGGATGGCCCGATCCTGATCCAGATCCACCTGGCGGGCGGTCAACTGGCGCCGAAACCCATCCTCCAGCTCCGCCACCAGCTCCTGCAGATCCTGTTCTGCCAGGATCCCCAAAGGCAAAGGCTCAGAAACCTGCCAACGGCGCTCTCCCTCCGGCAGCAGATGGGCCAGATAGGCCCGGTGAACAAAGCCCGTAGCCGCTCCTCCCCGGCGTCGGTGCCCTCCTGACTTGGACACGGAAAGGGTGATGAGGGCATCCAAACGCTGCAAAGCCATGGCCGTCAGCGCTTTTTGACCGGGGCCCCCCTCCCCCATTTGGGTGGTGATGCAGCGGATCCCCGATAGGCGCTCGGCCCCCTGGCGGGGCAATTCCCAAGCGGGAATCTGGGTTTCAAAAGGGGATCCCACCCCTACGCGGATCACCTGGCCGCGCCGGTTGAGGTAAACGCTGATGGGCCGGCCTTCCAACTCTTGGGTCAGGGATCCCAGCCGTTGGGCAAACTCCACCGTCACCAGGCGGTCGGGGGGTAGGCGCAGTTGGTAAAGCCGTTGCAGTTGCTTTTGTTGGTGGGGCTTTAACCCTTTGGCCTGTTCGGGAAAGCGTCGTGGAGCGATAGCAGAGCTGAAGCGGGGGTCGGTCTGATGGCGAGAGGTGCTAGCCCTGGGCATGGGGACGGGGAAAGACCCAAAAACAAGCTTTCATCTACCATACACGCTAGCTGACAGCAGGAACTTGGGATCCAAAAGCAACGGTGGCAAACACTGGCCCAGTGTTGCGGGGGCAACAGTACGGCGATGTCATCAGCAACGGGTGCAACATTCAAACCAAGGTCATTCCCGAACAAAAGTAGGCGGAATACTTCCATGACCCAACCGAGGTACGCATGGGGCAGCCAAACCCAGACGATCACAGGCTTCCTGCTCGCCCATCATCTGCTCAAGGTCAACCCCAAAGATGTCAATGTGTTGGATCTGCCCAAGCTGGGATCCCTGTATTGAGCTTGCTGTCGGTGAGAGAGTTTCCAAATCGGTTGGGCAGTCAGGGATCCCTTTCGCTCCGTGTTGCCGGAATCCTGCTGCAACTCGGAGTAGCTGCATAAATCGGAAAAATCCGTAGTGCTAGCTCTTAGTTATCATAGATGCACGATTTCAACATCACCCCATTTTCTGCGCAAATATTCAGCAACCAGCCTACGATGACAGTGCTCAGGTGTAGCTTCACTACAAAGCAGACATCCTCCATCGAGAATACTTTTATCCACTTGATCTTCAATGCGACGCTCGGCCATCAGCGACAAAAACTGTCTCTCGTAGTTAGACCATTCACCACTGGCTTTGTAAGCATCGAGAATCTCTTGAGTTGGTGCAAGTTCCGGCAAATGAACATATCCAAGCTTGCAGATCTCGTGAAGAAAAAACTCTAGATCCCTCTTTTTCGTGAATCCCGCCAGTTGCGAGGTGTTATTAAGTCGAGTATCAACAACTCGAACCAGACCAGGCTGTTTTAAGCGATTAAAAAATTGCTCTGCGCTTTTCTTCGTAAACCCTATCGTAAATATCTTCATGGCCTCGCGCTCCGCTCATCACTTTTTGACATTTTCTCATCTCGATAGGCGACACGCCTGCCTTGAATGAGATAGGCTTCGGCTATACACTCTTCCCGACTTCTAAACAAGTCGCCC
>NZ_JANSIO010000481.1:0-1163 GCF_047462195.1 Synechococcus sp. R3-13
GATCAACACAACCTAGTTTGAATCGAAATGACTATGACGACAAAAAGTTGAACCACGCACCTCTGTATGGAAGGGCTCCCCTTCCTGGGGAAAGTCCTCGCGGAAATGGGCTCCTCGGCTTTCTTCCCGCAGCAGCGCCCCCTGCGCTACAAGACGGGCGAGCAAAAGCAGACTGCCTGCCTCAGCCTCTTCCCGGCTGGCCCAAGGCTTTTCCTGCAGGGGAAGTTCCTTGACAAAGGCCAGAAAAGCCCGCAGCCGTGTTCCCTCGCGCACAACGCCCAAAGCTTCCCCAACTCGCTGCCTCAGAGCCGGCACGATGGAGGGAGATGCCGCCAGAACGGGTAGCCTTTGCAGTCGCCGGGCGAAGCTCACCTCTCCCAAGTCTTGCAAGGCAGCCAAAGCAGCCCGCTTGCCCATAACCAGCCCCTCCAAGAGACTGTTGGAAGCCAAACGATTGGCCCCGTGTAGCCCCGTGGAAGCCACCTCCCCGGCAGCATAAAGGCCCGGCAGTCCGGTGAAGCCGAAAGCGTCCGTTCGGATCCCACCCATCACGTAGTGAGCGGCGGGAACAACCGGCAGCAGATCCTTGGTGGGATCCAACCCCAAGGCGCGGGCAGAAGCAACAACGGTGGGAAAACGCTCCTCCAGATGTTCGACGACCCGCAGATCCAGGTAGGTTCCCCCTGTCTGCTCCCGCTCCCAGAAAACGGCTCGAGCTACCACATCCCGCGGCGCCAGCTCTCCCCGCTCCGCATACCGAGGCATGAAACGCTCCCCAAAGGCGTTGAGGAGAACGGCCCCTTCTCCTCTTACTGCCTCGCTCACCAGCGCTCCATTGGGCAAAGCCGTGGGGTGAAATTGCACAAACTCCAGATCCCTGAGGATGGCCCCTGCCCGCCAAGCCAGCACCATCCCATCGCCGGTAGCTCCCGAGGGAGCTGTCGAGACGGGGAAGAGGCTGCCAAATCCTCCCGTAGCCAGGAGAACTGCCCCGGCCCTCACCTCCACCGGCCCCTCAGGGCCAAGAAGCAAGGCCCCCGCCACCCTGTCCCCCGCCAGCAAAAAGCTGAGGGCTGTGTAGCCCTGCAAAGGCAGCCTGTTGAGGCGAGCCAGCAAACCTCTCAGGAGCCACAGTCCGCTCCGATCCCCCCCCAGATGGCGTA
>NZ_JANSIO010000482.1:0-1379 GCF_047462195.1 Synechococcus sp. R3-13
ACTCAAGGTGGCTACAGGCTGGGCCTCTGCCAAGAGCGCCTGAGTTTGCAGGTCGGTGATGGTGACCAACAAGCGCCGCGAGCTATCAATGGCAAATTCGACGCGAAGGCGATCCTCTCCCACGCGGCCAGGGGGCTGCAAACGGGCCAGACAAATTGGTGATGACTCCGTCGAAGTAGCGCGAACGGTTGGGGATCCAAGAGGAGCTAGAGATCGGAAATCGGTTTGCCGGGTGAGCTGCCGGCTGCTCATCCGCCCCAGCTCGTCGTAAACCACTTCCGACTGGACTACCTGGGCCACTTCTCCCACCTCTAGGCGAATCTCCGTTTGTCCGTCGTTGGCCACTTGCAGGATCAAGGGCTCAGCCCGTCGGCAGGGATAGGGGCTGCCCTGTTCGAAGAGGGGGTAGTAGATGTAGCTTTTCTGCAAGGGATCCCAGAGGCGGATGGCGTAGCTGTGGTGCAGGCGATCCTCCAACTTCACCTGGCGGCCCACCTGCAGGGCGCCCAGGGCCACGGCATCGAAGGGGCGTTCGCAGCGCACTTTCTTTTTGCCGAAGTAGGAGCGCAGCAGCTCTTGAACTGCTGGCAGTTGGGAGCTGCCTCCTACCAAGAGCACCTGCTCAATTTGGTTCTTGCCCAATCCCCTCGCCTGGGCGGTGAGAAGAACGTCGTCTAGGCACTGGCGGATTTGATCCAAAAGCTGGTGGGTTTCCAGGATCTCTTCCAGCTCCTGCCGGCTTAACTTCAACTCATGGGCAGTGAGGGCTTCGTCGTCAAACCAACTGCCCACCGCTTCCATCTGAGTGGAAAGGGCGATCTTGAGCTGTTCCGCCTGCTCCAGGAGGTTGAGCCAGCCCAGAGCTCCAATTTGCTGTCGGCTTAGCCCCAGTTGCTGCAGTAGGTAGTCGGCAATCCAAATGTCGATGTCCACCCCGCCCACATAGGCATCGGCCTTGGCGATCACCTCCGCTTTGAGGACAGGGCTACCCGCTTGGGGAGCGAGGGTGCGCACCAAGCTGAGATCCAAGGTACCGCCGCCGAAATCCACCACCAGCACTAGGGATCCCGGCTGGCCAACCGCATAGCCCAGGGCTGCTGCCGTGGCTTCATCGACAATTTGAACGGGATCCCAGCCACAGGCACTGGCCACTCCCCGCAGCCAATTGAGGTAGCGCTCAAAAGAGCCGACAGGGGCGGTGAACACCAGCTGTTGCGGCTGCAGGTGTTCTTTCGGGACAGCTTCCATCACCGTCTGCAAAAAAGCTTGGGCCACCCTCTCGGCGTCGTAGCGCTCTCCATCTAGAACTCGCGGCGGAGGGACAAACTCCGCCACCAAGTCCCGCTTAAACCCCTGAAACAGCCGTTGCGGATCCACTG
>NZ_JANSIO010000483.1:0-1855 GCF_047462195.1 Synechococcus sp. R3-13
GCAAGGGGGTTGGCCGTTTTGGGGATCCGTCGCCCGCCGGACACTGCGCATTTCCGAGTGCAAATCCGCCAGGTCGATAATTTCCTTGGGAGCGCCGCGCCCGGTGATGATCACCTCCATGGCCTCCGGCTTTTGCTTGAGGGTACTGACCACCTCCTCCACAGGCAACAGGCCCAGATCCAGCACCGGGTTGAGCTCATCCAGCACCACCACCGAGTAAAACCCCGACGCCAAAGCCCCTTTGGCCACATCCCAACCGCGGCGGGCCTCCTGACGGTCAAACTTGGTGATCTCATCTGGGCCGAAAAACTCTCCCCGCCCGGTGCGCAATTGATCGATGAGATGGGGGAAGCCTCGCTGCAGAGCCGCAATGGCCGCATCCTCAGCATAGGTTCGGCCTGGCCCCTTGAGAAACCGCACCAGCAACACCCGGCTGGGGGCCGCCTTTTCGATCCCCAAGCCAATGGAACGCAGCACAACCCCTAGGGCCGCCTGGGACTTGCCTTTGCCCTCGCCGTCGTAGACATGGATCTGGCCCCGTCGCCGATCAAACTGCTGGGCAGTCACAATCCCAATTTCTGCCATGCCCCTCCGCGTCATCCTGCTGTGGGAAAATCCCACTTTTCTACCCCCATCTTAGAGCCTACTTGGAGCCTAGCCAGAACTTGGGCAGGAGGGGGAAACTAAAAAGCTCCCAAGAGGCCGGAAAGACCGGGGTAAGATGAGCAATGGTTGTCCAGCCGATGCCTGTCTAGCGAGGGATCCCCCTTGTATCCGACTGCATTTTCTTCTCGCCCGTTGCTCCCTGCTGTGGATAGCCCTATTGAGCTGGTGGGGGGAACACCGCTGATCCGTCTGCGGCGGGTTGCTGCCGATTTGCCCGAATCGGTACGAGTATACGGCAAGGCAGAGTGGTACAACCCTGGGGGTTCAGTCAAGGATCGCCCGGCCCTCAACATGATTCGAACCGGCGAACGCCAGGGCAAGCTTACCCCCGGCAAGATCATCCTCGATGCCACCAGCGGTAACACCGGCATCGCCTATGCCTGGATCGGGGCCGCCTTGGGCTACAAGGTCAAGCTGGCTCTTCCCGCCAACGCCAGCCCGGAGCGCAAGAAGATCCTGGCTGCCTATGGCGTGGACTTGGTTCTGACGGATCCCGCTCTGGGATCCGATGGGGCCATCGAGAAAGCCCGCGCCCTCTATGCGGAAAACCCCGAGCTTTATTTCTACCCTGACCAGTACAGCAACCCCGCCAACTGGCAAGCCCACTACGAAACCACTGGGGTGGAGATTTGGGAGCAAACCCAGGGGCAGGTCACCCATTTTGTTACCGGGCTAGGCACCAGCGGCACCTGTATGGGGGTGGGGCGGCGCCTGCGAGAGTATCGCCCGGATATCCAAATCATTGCCATGCAGCCCGACTCTCCCTTCCATGGCCTGGAAGGGCTCAAGCACATGGCCACAGCTCTAAAACCCGAGATTTACGATCCCACCCTGCCTGACCAGCACATTGAGATCTCCACAGAAGCAGCCCAGAAAATGGTCAAGCGCTTGGCGTTGGAAGAAGGCCTGCTGGTGGGCATCTCTGCCGGCGCCAATGTGGTGGCAGCCCTAGAGGTGGCCCGTCAGCTCTCCTCTGGAGTGGTGGTGACCATCTTTTGCGACGGGGCTGACAAATATCTTTCCGAGCGTTTCTGGACAGAGGATTAACTTTCAGGCATGGGGAGTATGTCAACAAGGCAGGACAAGCCGTCGGCTGCAAAATGGCCAATGCCCTTAACAACTCCACCCTTCTGTCGCTATGATGGTTAGGCTCGGAAGCGGATGTGGCGGAATTGGTATACGCGCACGT
>NZ_JANSIO010000483.1:1865-1977 GCF_047462195.1 Synechococcus sp. R3-13
GATCCCTCCCGGAAAGATGTGGAAAGTGGTACACCATTTACCCAAGATTCCATCGCTGGAGTCGCTTGGGAGTCTGGGAGAGAATGTTTCAGTTCTTCATCACAGAACCCGA
>NZ_JANSIO010000484.1:0-6017 GCF_047462195.1 Synechococcus sp. R3-13
TTCTTAACTTTTGTTCTTGTTCTGCACAATAGGAGTGACCCCCATGACCTCAAGAACTTCCCTTCTGATGACTGTGGCTGTCCTTTCGGGCAGTTGGCTTGTTCTTCCGGCGGCAGCACAATCTTCCGGGACGGCCCGGGTGCGGTCGGTGGTGGATGGGGATACCTTCTGGGCGGACTTGAACGGCAGGCCAACCCGTTTTCGTCTGGCCTATGTGGATGCGCCGGAGCTGACCCAAGGGCGCTGGGGGCGGCTATCCCGAGAGGCTCTGCAAAACTTGCTCCCGACGGGATCCCTGGTGCAGGTGGATACCCTCTATGTCACACCGGAAGGGCTTCACATTGCCCAGGTGTACAACGCCGATGGTTTGGTGAATTTGGAGATGTTGCGCCAGGGTCAGGCGGTGGTTTACGAGCGCTTTTTGCACGGGGCCAATCGGCAGCGCTACTTAGAAGCTCAAGAGGGGGCCCAAGCGGCACGGTTGGGCTTCTGGCAGCAGCGCAATCCGGTGATGCCTTGGGAGTTTCGGGAGACGGCCACACAAACCTCGGCCTTTGCAGGGGTCAATGTTTTGGATGGTTCTTTGATTCGTGAAAATCCGGCGGCGGCTGCGGGTGTGGGGATTGCTACCGCAGTGGTGGTGGTGGGTCTGAGCAAAGTGCTGTGGAGAAAGCCCAGCCGACAGAGGGTGAGCATCCGGCAGATGGAGCGGGATCTGAAACAATTGCAGCGCAGCCTCACCACAACCCTGGCCAGTCGCAAGCAACTGGAACGGCGGTACGACGAAATTTTGCAAAAGGCCGAAGATTGGTTTGTCAGGGCTGAGAAAGCCAGCCAACAGAACCAGGATGACCTTGCCCGCGAGGCTTTGGTCCGGCGCAACCAGCACATGAGCGCAGCAGAAGCGGTTCGCAAATCTTTGGATGAAGTTGAAGCGCAGGTGGCAACCCTTCGCGAAGGCATTTCCCGCCTAGAAAGCCAGATCTCGATGGCCAAACTGGAGCGGGAGATGAACAACTGACGCGAACGCAACCATGCCCAACTCCTCTTTTGCGTCTTTTGCGCTAGAGGAGGGGATCTGCGCACTTGGGCTAAGGCAAGGACGGGGGCAGACTTTGCAGGATGGTGCGGACAACTGCTGCTGAGTTGAGCGCCGCCGTTTGAAAAAAGCTCAAGAAATCCGTATCGTCCCCTGCATCGCTGACCGAGCGCACCAGCAAACAAGGGATCCCGGCTTCTTGCGCTACTCGCACCACGGCTGCCCCTTCCATCTCCACCACCAAAGCGCCGGTGCGTTCTCGGATTTGTCGGCGTAGGTCTGCGTCGGCCACAAACACATCGCCGGTGGCCACCAAGCCTTGATGGATGACGGGATCCCGGCCTTGTAGGGGGTGGAGAGGGATCCGCTCGGGATGGGCCACAATCAGGTCGTAGAGGGCGCTATCGGCCTCGGCCAGTGGGTGGCGCAGCTCTGGGATAAAGTCGATCCCCAAAACAAAGCCCTCTGGACGCCCGGTGCCGAAGTCGTGCTCGATCGCCGCATGGGCCAGCACCACATCTCCCATGTGCAGGTGATCGGCCAAGGCCCCGGCCACACCGGTAAAAATGATCCCCTGCAAAGGGAAATGGGCCACCAACAGAGCCGCCGTGGTTGCCGCCCGCACCTTGCCCACCCCACCTTGTACCACCACCACCGGTTGCCCCGCCAGGGATCCCTGGTGGAACTGTCGCCCCAGATGGGTATGGATGGAGCAGGTTTCCATTGCTGCGGTGAGCATGGCCACTTCCTCGGGCAGGGCTCCAAGAATACCAATCGCTTTCTGGGGGAGATGAGATGGAGATTCCATAGAGCTTCCCTCAGGTTCTTCGAAAGACTTTTGAACAGGCTCTCTCTCCAGTTGGCGGGGGGGGATCGCTTGCCCTCACCTGTCCGGCCACTAAGTGAACCATTGCCAACGGTTTCATTCTCGCCTGAGTTGAGGATCCCAAAGCGATGACCGGATAGGTCGGAGTCTCAGGCGGTATAGCGGTATAGTTGAGGTGGTTGGATAGGGAATAGGGGGAAGACCATGGTCTACAGTGAGCCGCTCATGAGCACCTTTAACCCTTCGCCAGAGGTTTTTCCAGAGCCCCTTCGCTGCGTTGAGGTTGTCTCGGCGGTGGTTTCCAGCCTCAAAGAGGATGCGGCCTACGAAAACCATGAGCAGGGACACACCTGGAAGTTCACCTACGGCACGGCAGAAGTGTTCGTCCATCTGAGCGGCGAATCCCCAGAAGACACCCTTTTGGTATGGTCTCCTGTTCTCTCTCTGCCGGTGGCAGAACCGGCCAAGCTGATGCAGAAGCTCCTGGAGAAGAATTGGAGCGACACCCTAGAGGCGCGTTTTTGCATTTGGAACAACCAGGTGGTGCTGAACCACTACCGCACCTTGGAAGGGATCACAGCGGGCGAAATTTCCCGGGCCATCACCATTGTGGCCAGCTTGGCCGATGAATATGATGAGCCCCTCCAGGCCGAGTTTCCCAAAGTTTAGGGTCTGGCTTTGCCAGGATGGGATCCCAGGGATACTGGCTCCCCTACCGCGTGGCCTCTGGGGCCCGGCAAATGGAGCAGGATGCCTGGCTTCTGCAGCGGCTGCGCCATGACCCTCACCCCTGCCTGCGCTTTTATGGCTGGGATCAGCTTACCCTCTCGCTGGGACGGCACCAGGTTTGGCCAGATCCCCTGCCAGGGATCCCGATTGTGCGCCGACCCACCGGGGGAAGGGCGGTGCTCCATCAGGCGGCTGAGGATGCAGCAGAGCTGACCTACAGCTTGGTGTTGCCCCTTTCTTACTTGCAAGCCAGGTTGCCCAGTTTGCAGCGGGCCTGGGTGTACGACTTCTGTTGCCGCTTTTGGGTGCAGGGGTTGGCGGAGCTGGGCATTGCCATAGATGAGCCCGCTTTTGCTCACGGCCGAAGCCACCGGGATCCCGGCTACCGCAATAAAATCAGTTGCTTTGCCTCCCGTACCCGTGCTGACTTGAGCTGGCAGGGCAAAAAGCTGATGGGCAACGCCCAACTGTGGCAACCTTGGGGGATCCTGCAACAGGGATCCCTCCTATTGCAACCCAATCTAGAGCTGTGGGAACGGTATCTGCCCGGCTCGCAGGTGATTGGTATCTACGACATTTGCCCCACGGCGCCAGGGATCCCTGGCTTAGTCGACCATTTTCTGCAGGTGGCGGGGCGGTGCCTTGAGGTGGATTGGCAGGGGCAAGCTTTCTATGAGGGTGGGGGAATGTTTCAAACTCATCCAGAAAAGTGAGTATAGAATCAAGGCAGCAGTTGGCCGAATCCAACCATGCTGAGGACTTCAGCAGCAGTTTTGTTGGGTGTGTCGTTGTTCCTGCCAGGGCTTGCCTGGGCGATCACCCTCGAGCAAGTACCCAATCCTCGCCGCAGTTATGGGGGATGGGTTTCCGATACGGCCAATATTCTCAGCAGCAGCACCGAAAGCGAGCTGGATCGTCTCATCACTCAGCTTGAGCGGCGCACCGGCGCAGAAATGGCGGTGGTCACTGTGCCAAATACCCAGGGATACACCACGCCGAAAGATTTCACCACTCGGCTGTTTAACTACTGGGGTATCGGCAAGGTAGGCCAAAACAACGGGGTTTTGTTTCTCATCTCGGTGGGGGATCGGCGGGTGGAAATTGAAACAGGCACCGGCTTGACCACCATCCTCCCCAACAGCCGAGTCCAGCAGATTATCGACCGCCAGATCCTGCCCAAGTTTCGCGATGGGGATTTCGATGGCGGCACTCTGGCGGGGGTGCGGCAGTTGACCTCGGTGTTGCAGGGCCAGCCCGTTGCAAATGTTCCTGCGGCAGCTTCTGGAGTTACCACCTCAACGATTGCAACTCCTTCTGGGGCAGTTGCCCAGGGCATTGATTCTTCCCTGGTGGAAGGGATCCTGCTGCTGCTGGGGATCATCATTTTGGGGCTGGGGTGGCAGCGCTCTCGCATGCCCGTCTCTCTGAGGGCCGAGCGAGGGGGAAGACAAGTCCTCTCTCTGACACCCAGAGATCAAGGAACAGGTGCTGCGCTCTCGTCGGTTCAGAGCGGCCCCATTCGTCTCTTCCTCTATTCGGGATCCCTCTGCCTTGGCCTGTTCTTGGGGTTGTCCAGCGGCACTTGGCTGGGGTTCGCTTTGCCGGTTGTGGCTGCTATGGCCACTGACGGCACCTTGGGCCTGAAGCGTGGGATCCCTTTTCAGCCGGTGGTTTGTCAAGCATGTGGCCGACCCATGCGCCCAATCCAGCCCGAAGTTCTTAATAAGCGCCTCTACCAGCCGGATCGCCTAGCCAAAAGCAGTGGCAGAGCGCAGTACTACGGCTGGTTTTGCCCAGCCTGCCAGGGGGTTGCCGTAGTTGTTCGCGAAAGCCCGTCCTACCGCGACCATTACTGCCCTAGGTGTCGAGCTCTCACTTTGGATCTCTCCACGGAGATCCTTGTGGAGGCTACCTATTCCCAGAGCGGTTTGAAGCGGGAAATCTTTAGCTGCCCTTTGTGCTCCTACCGCACTGAGCGAGAGGTGGTCATCCCCGAGCTCAGCGACACAGACACAGATTCAGACTTCGGTGGAGATTCAGGTGGAGATTCAGACTTCGGTGGCGGTAGCAGCGGAGGTGGCGGAGCGGGCGGCAGTTGGTGAGACCCAACTCTAGAGATTTCTCTATCGATCTGAAAAAGGAGTCGGGCTTCTCTTAAATCCGCCAGGACAGTACAGTGGTAAGGGAGCAGCAATAGAAACTGGCTAAGGACGGATCTCTCATGACCCTCGGAGAAGGCGTACAACTGGTTACGTTTGTGGTGCTATCGGCGATGGCCATTGGCTTCGCGCTAGGCGTGGTTTGGGCCCCCAGCATTGTCTATTCCGGTTTTCTGCTCGGGGGCGTTTTCCTGAGCATGGCCGGGTTGTATCTCCTCTTGAATGCCGATTTTGTGGCCGCAGCCCAAGTTCTGATCTACGTCGGCGCGGTTAATGTGTTGATCCTGTTTGCCATCATGTTGGTGAATCGGCGCTACAACTTTGCTCCTCTGAAGCTGGGCTGGCTGCGCAACGGAGTGACGGCAGTCGTGTGCTTGGGGTTGTTTGCCCTTCTAGCCGCGATGGCTTTGAACACCCCTTGGCCGCTGCAGCCGATCCAACCTTTGAGCAGTGTGTTGGTGATCGGCGGCCACTTCTTCAGCGATTATCTTCTGCCTTTCGAGCTGGCCTCTGTCCTGCTGTTGATGGCTCTGATCGGTGCTATTGTGCTGGCGCGTCGAGAGTTTGTCATTCCCCAAGCTGGAGAAGGGGATCTGAGCTTGCTGGAGCGGGCCCGACCCCAGCTTGAATCGGAGTCGGAACGGCAAGCAGAGCTGGTGAGCACCCGTTGAAGCTACCTGCTCTCGATCACAAAATCCAGAGTTTTCCCAGTGCCCTTCTCATTGCGTATCTACTGGAGCCTATCGCGATGTTGCAACTGCAGTTTTTCTTGGTGGTGGCAGCGGTTCTTTTTTGTATTGGCATCTACGGCCTGATCGTCAGCCGCAATGCGATTCGCGTGCTGATGTCGATTGAGCTGATGCTCAATGCGGTGAACCTGAACTTCATGGCTTTCTCCAACTTTGTCGATTCAGCGATGATTCGCGGCCAGGTGTTCTCGGTGTTTGTCATCACTGTGGCGGCTGCCGAGGCCGCAGTGGGCTTGGCCATCGTGCTGGGGATCTACCGCAACCGCGCCACTATCGATATGGAGAGCTTCAACTTGCTTAAGTGGTAGACTTTTTCGATTGTTTAGTTTGTATCAAGCAAGGCTGGCTAATTCAAGTGAAGGCCAGAATGCCTGAGTAGAGCAAAGCTCCCAAAACAGGCAGGAAAACCAGCAGACCCAGCCAGCGGGATTTATTCAGGCGGGGTGGAATGGCAAAGATCACCCAGATACCGAAGATCAAGTTGACTAGGTTGTGTTGATCTTTCATTTGAGCCA
>NZ_JANSIO010000485.1:0-1060 GCF_047462195.1 Synechococcus sp. R3-13
GAGTCCTTTCGCGTCAGCGGGACGGAGTCCTTGCACTTGACCTTGCCCTCATCTGCGCCCTTGCCAACCGTGGCCGCCTGGGCCCACCAGCTGTTGAGCCAGCAATGGCAGCGGCTGCAGAAACACGTAAGGCGAGTTCTGGCTCAGCATCCAGAGGCGGCAGAATCTCTCCACCAAATCCGGGTGACCTTGCGCCGTATTGGCACTTGGGTGCAGGTATTTCAGGGATCCGTCCGGCTGCCCAAGCCTCTCAAGCCCAAACGCCTGCAAAAGCTGGCCAGTGCTTTGGGCAAGCAGCGGGATCTGGACGTGCTGCTGGAAATCCTGCAGGAACCTTGTTGGGAAGGGATCCCGGCAGCCCAGCAGGCAGAACTGGAGAAGCTAAAACAAGATCTGCAGCAACGTCGAACCCAAGCCGAGAAACGCTCCCGCCGCATTCTTGAAGATGCTGACTTCCTGGCGTTTCAAGCTGCCTGCGAGCAGTGGCTGGCTCACCCCCGCTATAAGCCCCAGGCGGAGCTGCCTTTGCCGGAAAGCTTGCCCCACTTGCTGACTCCCCTGCTGGCCCAGTGGCTGCTGCAGTCAGGCTGGCGGATCCCTGCTTTCCCCGCAACGGAAGCCCAGGCTGAGCAACTGCACGAGCTGCGCAAGGCCACCAAACGGCTGCGCTATCAGGTGGAGTTTTTTGCGCCCTTTTACGGGGAAACTATGCAAGATTGGATAGCAACCCTGAAGTGCTTGCAGGATCAACTGGGCCGCTTTAACGATTTGCAGGTTTTGCAAGGCGAGCTGCCTGCAGACTCAGACCTACAAACCCTTCTCCAGGAACAACAAAAACTAGCCCTCCAGGAGTGGCCTGAGCACCAACAGCGCTGCCTGGCCTCTGCCGAGCAGCACCGGCTTTACTCTAATCTTTTCTCTGTTTCCAATTTCTTTCCAACTGGGGATCCCTAAGTTTCCAATTCTATAGATATAGATCCCCCCGAAGGAAAAGCCCCGCCTTATTGGCGGGGGATTTTTTGTGGCTATAGGGTTTCCAATTTCTAGGGATCCCCCCGAA
>NZ_JANSIO010000485.1:1070-1137 GCF_047462195.1 Synechococcus sp. R3-13
ACAGAATAAGTCAATTTGGTACATCCTCAGGCTGTTAGGGTTTCCAATTTCTAGGGATCCCCCCGAA
>NZ_JANSIO010000485.1:1147-1216 GCF_047462195.1 Synechococcus sp. R3-13
TATCGTTAAGTTGGACCTTCATATTGTACCTCCAAAGAGGTTTCCAATTTCTAGGGATCCCCCCGAAGG
>NZ_JANSIO010000486.1:0-2601 GCF_047462195.1 Synechococcus sp. R3-13
CCCCATCCGCCTATGCGGTGGGGTAGTTCATGATAGCCCAACCTGCCGGCGGGATCCCTATCCGGTAAGATAAAACCAGAAGCAATTCCCAAGCCATGGAGGTTTCCTTGAGGGAGGGATCCACGATGTCTGTTGCCTGGCTGGCTTCGGTTCTGGCGAGGCGGTCTTGGCTGAGCCGTTTCCTGCGGGGGATGGTGCTTTGCGGGCTGATACTCTGCCTGGGGGTTACTCCGCTGGGATCCCCGGCCCAGGCAGAGGACTACACCAAACGAGATCTGCAGGGGGTGAGCTTTGCAGGGCAAGACCTGAGCGGCTGGAAGTTTCTCAAGGCCAACCTGCGCCAAAGCGATCTCAGCCATGTGAAGGCGGCAGGGGCGAACCTGTTCGGGGCCAATCTCAGCAAAGCCAACTTGCGCGGGGCCGACCTGCGGGGGGCCACTTTGGACATGGCCAACTTACAGGGTGCGGATCTGCGAGAAGCGCAACTGCAGGACAGCATGATGTGGCTGGCCCGAGTCGAAGGGATCCAAATTGATGGGGCGGATTTCACCAATGCGTTGATACGGCAAGACGCCTTCTCCATCCTTTGCGAACGGGCCACCGGCGTTAACCCTGTAACCGGTCGGGCCACCCGCGACACTCTTGAATGTGACTGATCCTCACCCCCGGCTCTTCTCCCAGAGGGAGAGGGGAGATAGGCAGCAGAACCCATCGCCTCACTGCCCTCTGGAATCCGGATTTTAGGAGCTGGGAGCGGCTGCCTCAGAACGGGTGGGCTTGCGTTGAAACTGGCTGAGCAGCGAATTCCAGGCCAAGCGGGCCATCGACAACAGCCAATTGCCCTCCAACTCCCTAAACAGATCCATGTTCAGCTTGAAGGCATAGTTGGCCTCTGCCACAATGCGGTCGATGGTGGCTTGATCCAGCCCCAATGCATCCATCTGGGCACGGTAGCGCTGCTTGAACTTGCCCTCATGAGGGATCTGCTCGAAATCGTAGAAGGCCGTTCCTTCCCCCTGCGGCAAGCCCATGGCCCGGCGGGCGATGTTTTTGAGGATTTGACCGCCCGACAGGTCGCCGATGTAGCGGGTGTAGGCGTGAGCGATCAGCAGAAGCGGATCTTTTTCCACCACTTCCCGAATGCGGTTGACATAGACCTGGCAGGCAGGGGAGGGCTTGACCAAAGAGCGCCAGTTGGGGCCAACAAAATAATTTAAATCCTTCTCCAGGCTGGCCTTGCGCCACAGCTCTGGGTAGTAGAGCCGGCCCACCAGGGGGTGCTCTCGCAGTTGGGCAAAGCCTTCTTCCAAAGCGCTGTAGACAAAGTAGAAATTGCCCAGGTAGCGGCTGTAGGCCCGTTTATCCACCACTCCCTTCAGGAAACACTTGATAAAGGCCATGTTCTCGGCCATGGTGTGGGACTGCTTGGTGCCCTCCCGCAACTGGGCCGACAGGCTGTTGTCCCGGTTACTCAAATCATTCTTATTCTGATTGTTCTGACTTTGACTCACAAAACCCTCCTCGCCAACAAACTGTGCTTCATTAGATCACCCGCAGATCACCCGCAAGCCATCCCGAGGTTCCCCCAGCCTGAGAAGCTTTGTAAACCCATTCCCGATCCTTTCTCATGATTGATGGCTCCGCGTCTTGCCCCCTAGCCTGCATCAACAGCGTGCATCTCAAAAGCGACAAAGACCGGCGCCGCGTCCACCCTGGCGACCGGCTGAGCCTGTCAGAACCACCCCTCCGATCCCCACGGTCGACCGGAAATCCGAGCTGGAGCAGCGGATGATCCGTAAAAACGGTCAAAGATTAGAATAATCTGCCTGAGTGTGAATGGATGTGAACAATCCTTAAGGCATGGCGGAAACCGCCCCTGCCCCGGCAGCCAAAAGGGGATCCCCAGCGGTTTTGCCGAGATTTTCCAAGTGAGCCCTCAAGGGATCCGGACAGCCCCTCGACCTTTGTAACGTTCGTTGACGATCGTTGGCGGGGTTTCTATAATGGAAGGCCTGACTGCAGCGCGACCCCTCCCGAGCAACGCATGACACAATTAGCAGTGCAATCCCCTGTCGCTCCTACCTTTCCTGACCTGGTGGAGATTCAGCGGGAGAGTTTCTTGTGGTTTTTGCGAGAAGGGTTTGAAGAGGAGCTTCTCAGCTTTTCCCCCATCATCGATTACACTGGTAAGCTGGAGCTGCACTTCCTGCCTGAATATCGCCCTGGGGATCCCTCCAAAGGGTACAAGATCAACCGCCCCCGCTACGACCCCGAGGAGGCCAAGCGGCGGGATGCCACCTATCAAGCGCAGATCCGGGTGCCCACTCGCCTGATCAACAAAGAGACCGGCGAGATCAAAGACATGGACGTCTTCATCGGCGAACTGCCCTTGATGACGGATCGGGGCACCTTCATCATCAACGGCGCCGAGCGGGTGATCGTCAACCAAATTGTGCGCAGCCCCGGCGTCTATTACAAATCGGAGCTGGACAAAAACGGGCGTCGCACCTACAGCGCCAGCCTCATCCCCAACCGCGGTGCCTGGCTGAAGTTCGAGACCGACAAAAACGGCCTGGTGTGGGTGCGCATCGACAAAACCCG
>NZ_JANSIO010000487.1:0-10247 GCF_047462195.1 Synechococcus sp. R3-13
GCCCGCTCCGTACCGCTTAGCGGTCGGAGTCGAGTAGTTTACCACCCACCCTCCACTACACTCAGAAAGGGAACTGCTGCCGGAGTGGCAGGGATCGTTGGACTCACAGATGGGTTATCGCCGCCGGGATTGGTTGGCCTACTGGCTGCTCAAGTGGCTGGTGGTCAACCCCTTGTTTCGGGGACTGTATTTTGGGCGCACCTATGGGCAGGAAAACGTGCCTCGCCAGGGATCCCTCATCGTCGTCAGCAACCACGCCAGCCATTTGGATCCGCCGCTGGTGGCCAATGCGGTGCGCCGCCCGGTGGCCTTCATGGCCAAGGAAGAGCTGTTTCGGGTGCCGGGGCTGAAGCAGGTGATCCAGCTCTACGGCGCCTACCCGGTCAAAAGAGGCGGCTCTGACCGCGCTGCCCTGCGGGCCACGGAAGCAGCTTTGGCGCAGGGATGGGCGGTAGGGATCTTTTTGAATGGCACTCGTACCCCCGATGGCCGCATTCCTCACCCCCACTTGGGAGCGGCCTTGGTTGCAGCCCGCACCCAAACGCCTCTGCTGCCTGTAGCCCTTTGGGGCACGGAAAAGGTCTTGCCCAAGGGATCCCGGTGGCCGCGCTTGTTCTGCCCCATCACGGTGCGCATTGGCGACGTGATTCCCCCCCCTGCTTCCAGCGATAAGGCCGATTTGCAGCAGGTGACGGCAGAGTGCGTGCAGGCTATCCATGCCCTTTTGGATCAGGGGCGCTGAGGGTATCTTGGGCTACCAGATACTCAACAACAGGGATCCCTCCCAAGATGTGCTTTTGAAGAATCTCCTCCACCACCTCCGGCGTGACCGAGTGGTACCAAAACCCACCGGGATAGACCAGCAGCACAGGGCCGGGAACAGCATAGTCGCACGCCCGCAGGCAGTTGGCTTTGGTGCGGTGTACCCGCAGGGATCCCCCGCTCCCGATTTCCAGGTTCAATTCCTTGATCCGCGATTTCAAATAGTCCCAGGCTTCCAATCCCACGGCTTTCTCACAACATTTGGGCTTGGTTTGATCTGCACAAAGGAACAAATGCCACTGGTAGGGCGGAATGGGAGCCGGCTGAGGCGCTTGGCCTGGGGATCCGGTTGCCGAGGAGGGATCCAGGATAGGGGAAGAAGCGACAGGACGCGGCATAACAAGATGTTTGGGCTTGGCTACAGTTGCATTATCCCCTGTTCTCTAGGTTCTTACCGATGCTGGTGGATAACCCCAAGCAGCGACTGTTTCTTGCTCTGCTCCCCCCTCCAGCACTGCAAGAGCAGGTGACAGCCATCAAACAGCAGTTTGCCGAGCAATTTGCCAGCCAAGCGGCCCTGCGCTCGCCTCCCCACATCACTCTGGTGCCGCCGTTCGAGTGGCCCAGTTCCGATCTGCCGGCCTTGACGGGATCCCTAGAGGCCTTTGCCAAGCAGCAAACTCCCGTCGCCATCCAGTTATCCGGCTTTGGGGCCTTCGCGCCGCGTGTCATTTTTATTCACGTCGTGCCCTCCCCAGAACTGCAGCAGCTACAAGCTCAAGCCCATCACCACATGGGGCTCCTTCTCAACCGGAAAGAAACGACCGCTCAAGCCCGTCCGTTTGTGCCCCACATAACCGTGGCCTTCCGAGACCTAACCCCCGCCCACTTTCGCGTCGCCTGGCCGCAGTTCAAGACCCGTTTTTTTCAAAGTTCCTTCACGGCGTCGGCTTTGACGCTTCTCCTCCACGACGGCAAGCGCTGGCAGGTTTTTGCCCAGTTCTTGATGGGAGAATGATGGGGAAGCCAACCGAAGCAGCCTACTCCACCCAGTGAGCAGCCATGTACTCGGCCAGATCCACCACCCGCTGGGAGTAGCCCCACTCGTTGTCGTACCAAGCCATCACCTTCACCAGATCCCCATCCAGCACACTGGTCATCTCCGCATCCACAATGGCCGAGCAGTCGTGGCCGCGGTAGTCGATGGAGACCAGCGGGATGTCGGAATAGGCGAGGATCCCTTTCATCGTGGTTTCTGAGGCTTCCTTCAGGGCAGCGTTTACCTCCTCGGCAATCACGCGCCGCTCTGTTTGCACCACCAAATCCACCAGAGACACATTGGGCGTGGGAACCCGTACCGCCACCCCATTCAGCTTGCCCTTCAGCTCCGGGATCACCAAAGCTACCGCCTTGGCAGCCCCCGTGGTGGTGGGCACCATGCTCAATGCTGCTGCCCGGGCCCGCCGCAGGTCACGATGGCCCCCATCCAAAATCCGCTGGTCGCCGGTGTAGCTGTGGGTGGTGGTCATGGTGGCGCGAAGGACGCCGAACTTGTCCAGCAACACCTTGATGATCGGGGCGAGGCAGTTGGTGGTGCAACTGGCATTGCTGACAATGTTGTGCCGCACCGGGTCGTAGGTGTGTTGATTAACACCGTAGACAAACGTGGGAATGTCTCCCCCCTTGGCCGGGGCGGTGATCACCACCTTTTTGGCCCCCGCTTCTATGTGCTTAGAGGCACCCTGGTAGTCGACAAAAACACCTGTAGCTTCAATAACAAGATCCACTTTCCACTCTTTCCAGGGCAGGTTGCTGGGGTTGCGGTCGGAAACGGCATAGATATGCTTGCCGTTCACCACCAAACCGTTTTCTGCAGGCTCAACGTCTGCTCCCTGCAACGGCCCAAGGATGGAATCGTACTTGAGCAGGTGGGCAGCCGTGCGAGCATCTGAGGTGTCGTTGATGGCAACAATGTCCAGGTTGGACTGGGAGCGACCCAGCCAACAGCGCAAAAAGTTGCGACCAATGCGACCAAACCCGTTGATGGCTACCCTAACCACTGCTCCTGACCTCGCTGCTTGAAATTTCCTGGGGGCTGCTGCTTAGCACATGATATCGCAACCCCTGAACATTCTGAAGACAAAATTTGGGATCCAAGGGGGGCGTCTTCGTGGACGTTGACCTGCAAACCTATGCGGAGCAGGGATTGAGCCTCTTTCAAGCGGGATAGCGCTGGTGCAGCAGAGCCATAGCCGAGGCTACATTTTCTACCCCTCGCTGCTCCAGCAGATCCGTGAACATACTATCCAGCCAGTAAAGGTGCTCGCTGATGATCTGGCTCCAGGCGCGGTAGAGTTTCACCTGGACTTCCAGAGGCAACAGGATCAGCCCCTCGTTGGAGAGGCGCAGGGTCTGCACCTCGGTTATGGTCACTGCTGTAAAGGAGCGCCGCCGTCCCGTCAGCAGAGAAAGTTCCCCAAACAAACGCCCGGCGTGCAGCGTAGCCAGCCAATAATCTCCCGGATGTCGCACATATTGGCGACGCAGCTCCACCACTCCACTGAGGATCATGTACAGGTCACTACTGGGATCCCCCTCTTGAAAGATCACCTGGCCTGGGGAAAAGCGGCTGGGCAACAGGGCAGCCGTCAATGCCTTCCACTCGGCATCTTCCAAGGATTGGAAGAGCAAATGCTCGCGAACACGCTCAAACGGATAACGGGTGCTGCTCATCGCGTCGGTGATCCCAAGGGGGGCTTGAGGCCGGCTCTGTCTCATCCTACCCTTGCTGGAATTGACTTGCAGGGGGTCAGTCCTGGCGGAAGACCTCCCTTAAGCTTTCCAGCACTGCTCCTGTCAGCTCAAAGAAGCGGGTGGAGCGCCAGGTCTCGAAGCCGCGTGGCTGGGGGAGATCTACCGGGATCACCTTGGCAATTTGGCCGGGGTTGGGGGTCATCACCACCACTCTGGTGGAGAGAAATACCGCCTCTTGAATGGAGTGGGTAACGAAAAAGACGGTTTTTTGGGTAGTCTCCCAGAGGCGCAGCAGCTCCAGGTTCATTTTCTCGCGGGTGATCTCGTCTAGGGCCCCAAAGGGCTCGTCCATGAACAGCAGCTCGGGGTCAAAGACCAAGGCCCGCGCCAGCGAAACCCGCTGTTGCATACCTCCAGACAGTTGCCAGGGGTAGCTGTGCAAAAAGTTCCCCAGCCCCACCCGCTGCAACATCGCTTTGGCCCGCTCCTGACGCTCTCGTTTGGAGAGGTGCATCACCTGCAGCGGCAACATCACATTCTGCAAAGCCGTGCGCCATTCCAGCAGGGTCGGGGCCTGGAAAATATAGCCGTAGAGCCGCTCCTGCCGGGCCTGTCGGGGGCTTCGTCCTGCAATGGACACGGATCCCTCGCTGGGCTGCTCCAGATCCGCCAAAATACGCAGCAGCGTGGTTTTGCCGCAACCGGAAGGGCCAATCAAGGCGATAAACTCGCCCCGCTGCACCTCCAGATTGATATCCCGCAGCGCCACCAATTCCCCAGACGGGCTGGGGTAGCGCTTGCCAACCCCACGCAAGCTGACCAGGGATCCCACCTCACCGGCCTGTAATCCGTCAGAGACAAGGGAAGGGTTCATGAAAGAAGACAAAGGTCAGAACAGCCATCCACCCCAAAAAACCAAACGGTTAGTTGACAGACCTGACTGGGTGCCTATTCCTCAAGCACGTAGGAAATGGCGTTTTTGTTGACGCAGATAAACTCCGCATGGGCAACACGGCGGCCATTGATAAATATTTCTGAGTCGGTTAAGGGAACAAACGTGCGCTCGTCGTTGAGCAAGCTGGAGACCCGTCGCTCGAACTCCGTCCCCTCCAGAAACACCTTGCCGCGAATGTCGGTGCCATCCAAGGTGCGAATACGGATGCGCCGCCGCTCCTCTCCGATGGCCTGGGCAGTTTCATAGGCTCCCCGTCGGGCTGCTTTCTTGATTGAGCGACCCGCGGTGCTCATGGCCTCTTGCAAATCATCCAACTGTTTGTCGCTCATGTGCCCACTCTAGAACTCAGCACGGGGCCGAAAAGCAGCCCAATCGCTCCCTGTGGAGTTAAGACTAACACAACCGATCGCTCCACCTTACAAGCCGAGGCGCTAACTCTTGCAAAGCTATGCTCTGCACGTCTGTTGTGGGGCAAGACGAGCAACATCATCAAAAAATCAAAAAAGATAATGAAAGGTGGTTTCTCTCCGCCAGAGCACGGACTATGTCCCAGATTCCCTGCTGATGAAGCCACTGACAGCTCAGGTGGTACTGCGTGTAGGTTAGGAAAGAAACCACGGCCCTACTCGTGCCAACGCCGAAGAGGGATGGGTGTGAGGCTACTTAGCTTTATCTTAGTGCGCCCCCGATGGAGGCTGCATGCATCCTGGATCGATTGTCCGCTGCCGCAACCGCGAGTGGGTGGTGCTCCCCGCTGATTCAGAAGAAATTGTGGTGCTGCGGCCCCTCACCGGCACCCCAGAAGATGCGGTTTGCATTCACCGACACCTGATGAACCTTGTGGGCGGCACCTTGCCCTTCGAGCGAGTGGAGCCTACCGCCTTTCCTTGGCCCTCTGGGGATCATCCTGCCGATGCCACCAGTACCCTTCTCCTCTGGCAGGCGGCCCGGCTGATTTTACGGGAGGGCGCAACTCCCTTTCGCTCTCTGGGGCGCCTCTCGATTCGGCCACGGGTATACCAGTTTGTGCCCTTGCTCATGGCGCTGCGCCTCGATCCGGTGCGGCTATTGATTGCCGACGACGTAGGGGTGGGCAAGACCATCGAGGCGCTGCTGATAGCCAGGGAGCTTTTGGATCGCGGCGAGATCCGACGCCTTTGTGTCCTGTGCCCTCCCTATTTGTGCGAGCAGTGGGCCAGCGAGCTGGCCGAGAAGTTTAACCTGGAGCCAGTGGTCATCCGCTCGGGAACGGTGGGGCAATTGGAGCGAAAAACCCCTGTTGGGCGCAGCCTCTACGAGCACTTTCCTGTCCAGGTGGCCAGCATTGACTTCGTCAAGACCGAGCGCAACCGCCACCCATTTCTGCAATTTTGTCCTGAGCTGGTCATTGCCGACGAAGTCCATGGGGCAGCGGCGGCCCATGGCAAAAACCAGCAGGAGCGCCACAGTCTGCTCAAAGCGGTGGCCCAAAACCCCAACCGCCACCTGATCCTGCTGACGGCAACTCCCCACAGCGGTGTCGAAGAGGCCTTCCGCTCGCTGCTGGGGCTGCTGCGGCCCGAGTTCGAGACATGGGATCTCCAGGATCTCAACGAAGACCAACGCGTCCAGCTAGCCCGTCATTTTGTCCAGCGCACGCGGCGAGATATTCGGGAAACTTGGCAGGAGCTCACCTGTTTTCCAACCCGGGAAGCTGAAGATGAAACCTACACCCTTTCTGAGGGGCAGCGCAAGCTGTTCGAGGACACCTATGGGTTTTGCTCGGAATTGGTGTGCACAGGGCAGCAACTAGAGAAGCGCCAGCAGCGAGTGCGCTACTGGGGAGCGCTGGCCCTTTTGCGCTGCGTAATGTCCAGCCCGGCGGCAGCAGTAGCGGCATTGCACAATCGCAGCGGAGCAACCCTGGAGGCAGAAGAAGAGGTTGAGGCAGAACTGAGCCGCTGGGTGTTCGAGTCGGCAGAAGAGCGTACCGACGATGAGCTGCCAACGCCAGCTCTTGAAGCCGCAGACCCAACCCTGCCGGATAGCGACCGCCGCCGGTTGCAGGCCCTGGCCCGTCTGGCCAAACAGCTCCAGGGCCCAGAGCACGACACCAAACTGGCGCGGGCCATCGAGCTGGTGAAAAAGTTGCTTCAGGAAGGTTTTCATCCCATCCTCTGGTGCCGCTACGTTGCCACTGCGGAGTATCTGGACAGTTACCTTCGGCAACAGCTGGGATCCCCAGCCCAAGTAGCCTGTGTAACGGGCAGGATGGGAGACGAGGAGCGGGAGGCCAAGATCGCGAACCTGGAAGTTGACCGACCACGGGTGCTGGTGGCCACCGACTGCCTCTCGGAAGGGATCAACCTGCAGGAAAAGTTTACAGCCGTCATCCACTACGACCTGCCCTGGAACCCCAATCGGCTGGAGCAGCGGGAGGGCCGGGTGGATCGCTACGGCCAAAAGGCCAGCCGGGTCAAGGTCATCCGCTTTTTTGGCCGCGACAACCCCGTAGATGGCGTGGTACTGGAGGTGTTGCTCAACAAAGCGCGGGAGATCCACCGCACCCTGGGCACCCACGTGCCTGTGCCGGAGGCTAGCGAAAGCGTTACCCAGGCTGTGCTCGAAGCCCTCTTCCTGCGCAAGGGACACTGGTCCGCCGAGCGCCAGCTAACCCTCGATCTTGGCGTGCCGGAAGTGGATGAGTTTCACCGGCGCTGGGATCGCTCTGTCGAACAGGAGCGGCGCAACCGCACCCGTTTTGCCCAGCGGGCCCTCAAGCCTGAGGCAGTGCAGCGGGAGCTGGAGGCCACCGATGCCGTGCTAGGGGATCCCGAAGCTGTGCGCGAATTCTTCCTGGCTGCCGCCCAGCGCCTCAACCTAGCCATAACCCCAGGGAAGCGGTCGGGGGTCTACCAGGTTAGCGTCGGCTCCGAAGCCACTGCCACCTTGCCGGAAGCCATTCGCCTGGCCCTGCCCCCTCCCAAAGGCGGGCGCTGGCTAATCAGCTTCGACTCGCCCACGCCCGAAGGTGCCGAATACATTGGCCGCAACCACCGCGTCGTGGTTGCCCTGGCCCAGTTTTTGCTGGAGGAAGCCCTCGACAACCCAGAGAAAGGGGATGCTGTCGTCTCCCGCTGCGGCGCTCTACGCACCCGAGCGGTAGTTGATCTTACAACTCTACTGCTGCTGCGGGTGCGCTACCTGGTGGAGCAACCCCAGGGGCAGCCTCTCTTGGCGGAAGAGGTGCTGGTGCTAGGCGGTGTTGGCCTGGAGAGCGGCGAGGCCCGCTGGCTGGAGACGGGCGCAGCTCTCCAACTGCTGGCCACGGCCAAGCCGGATGAGAACCTACCGCTAGCGGAAAAGCGGGAGCTGGTTCAGCATCTCCTGGCCTGTCTCGGCCCGTGGCAGGAGACAGAGGAAAACTGGGGAAGGGATCACCGGCTGCAGCAGGCGGCGCGGGAGCGGATTTTGCAGCGTGCTGCTGAGCTGGAGGCTGCCCATAGGCGCATCCGCCAAGCCGTGTCCCTACAGGGGCGGGGGCTGAAGGTGAAGCCGCAGCTTCCCCCCGATCTTTTAGGACTCCTTGTTCTCCAACCGGTGGTTTGCCGATGAGCGAGTTTTCTGGGGTACGCATCGAAGGAGGCCTGTTGGGGCCCGATATTCTCGAAAAGCTGCTGGCAGGGGATCTGCCAGGACAGAAGCCAGAAGACTTCGGCTTTAACAGCAAGCGCGGCCCAGTCGAAGAGATTGCCGCGGTCTTTGCCGATTGTCGAAAGTACTGGGAGGCCTTCCAGAGCCGCCTGCAGCGCCTGCCCGAAAGCGATCTCGCCACCAGCATCACCCGCGATGCCTGGGCGATCCCCTTCTTCAGTTTGCTGGGGATCGAGGTGCGCTATCAACCGCGCGCCTGCGAGGTGGACGGAATGAACTTCCCCATCTCGCATCGCATGGGCGAGGCGGAAGACGCGCCACCGGTGCACATCGTCGGCGCACGCCAGGAGCTGGGCCGCGTGCCGGCTTCTGGCCGGCCTCGCCTGGCACCCCACTCGCTGCTGCAGGAGTATCTCAACCGCAGCGAGCACCTCTGGGGCATTGTTACCAACGGATTGACCCTGCGCCTCCTGCGGGATTCCACCTATGTGCGTCGGCAGGCCTATGTGGAGTTTGACCTGAAGCAGATCCTAGAGGAGCAGCGGTTTAACGACTTTGCCATCCTCTTTCGGCTGCTGCACCGCAGCCGCTTGCCCCAAACGGCAGAGCTAGCAGGGGATTGTCTGCTGGAAAAGTACTACCAACAGGCCCTGGAGCAGGGTGGCCGGGTACGGGAACGGCTGCGGGAGGGGGTTGAGGAGTGCATCAGGTTGCTGGCAAATGGGTTCCTGGCCCATCCCAAGAACCAGAGGCTGAGAGCGCGGCTCTTGTCGGATCCCAGGGAGCTCTACCGCCAACTGCTGCGCTTGGTCTACCGGTTCCTGTTCCTCTTGGTTTCCGAAGAGCGGGGGTTGATGAGCAGCGCGGCGCTCTATCGCGAGCACTACAGCGTGACGCGGCTGCGGCGGTTTTTGGATCGGCAAAGTGCCCAAGACGAACACGAGGATCTCTGGTGCAGCTTGCGGGTGCTCTGGAGGGTGCTTTCCCAAGAGGAGCTGGCGGAGCTGCTGGGGGCTGCTCCTCTCAACGGAGAGCTGTTTGCCCCTCTGGAGCTGGATGAGTGCAGCCTGAGCAACCGGGATCTGCTGCAAGCCTTTTCGCACCTAGCCTACTACCGAGAAAACCCCACCTCTCCCCTTCGGCGGGTCAACTACGCGGCACTGGATGTAGAAGAACTGGGATCCGTCTACGAAAGCTTGCTCGACTACCAGCCTCAGATTGTAACTGGGCAAGGGGCGCCTCGCTTTGAGTTGAGCTACGGCTCAGAGCGCAAGAGCACAGGCTCCTACTACACCCCGCCGGAGCTAGTGGCCGAACTCATCCGCTCGGCGCTGGAGCCAGTGATCGAAGAACGGCTGAAAGCCGCTCGCCCACCTGAGGAAAAAGAGCAAGCGATTTTGTCCATCCGTGTGTGTGATCCCGCCTGCGGATCCGGTCACTTCCTGCTTGCTGCCGCCCGCAGGTTGGGCAAGGAACTGGCAAAGATCCGCACCGGCGAAGAGGAACCCGCCCCCGAGCGTGTCCGCGAGGCCATCCGCGATGTGGTGGCGCACTGCATCTACGGCGTGGACAAAAACCCGCTGGCGGTGGAACTCTGCCGCGTGGCCCTGTGGCTGGAGGCCCACTGCGCCGGCAAGCCCCTCACCTTCCTGGATCACCACATCAAGTGCGGCGATTCGCTGGTGGGTGTCTTGGATTTGGCGATTTTGGAAAAGGGCATCCCCGATGAAGCCTTTACCCCGGTTAGCGCTGACTCCAAGGAGGCTGCCCGCTCGCTAAAGCAGCGCAATCGCACCGAGTGCCAGAGTTTGCAAACAGGGCAGCTTTCCCTTGCTTTTGACACTGACCAGGTGGTGGCTGAGCTTAGCCAGGAGCGACAGAAGCTAGAAGCCATTCCAGACAACTCCCCGGCAGAGGTTAGCCGCAAGCAGCAGCTCTACAGCCGCTACTGCCAAGACCCGCAACACCAAAAGCTAGTGGAAGCCTGCAACCTGTGGACAGCCGCTTTTTTCCAGCCCTTGATCCCTGACTTCTCTAGGGCCATTACCACCCAAGCCGTGGCTGATCGACTGCAGGAGAGAACCCCCTCCCAGGCCCTTGCCACTGCTCAGGCCCTCGCCGTCGAGAACCGGTTTTTCCACTG
>NZ_JANSIO010000488.1:0-1035 GCF_047462195.1 Synechococcus sp. R3-13
CCCAGATGGAGACCAACGGCTGTCGCGGCCTGGTCCAAGCCATCGACCACTTCGGCAACGGCATCACCAACCTGCCCGGACAGTGGGTGGAAGGTCGAAGCTGGAGCGCCTGGATCAAAGGGATCCCCGTCCGCTCCGTGGCCACCTTTGCTGAGGGAGAAGTTGGCGAAGTGCTGGCCTTGGTGGGCAGCTCCGGCTGGGTGGAGATCGTGCAAAACCGAGGCAATGCCAGCCGGGCGCTGGATTTTAAGGTGGGAGATGAGGTGCGCGTGCAGTGGAGCGGCTAGATCCCCTCGCCTGATAAAGAGAGGGAGAGACTGGGGATCCTAGGCAGGTTGGCTTTCCACCGTCACGGCTTCCGTCGGAGTAGTGGGGTTTGAGGCGCCCACTTGGACTTTGATCACCCGCGCTGCGTCGGCTTTGGGCAGAGTGAGGGTGAGGATGCCGTCGCGATAGGTGGCCGAGACTTTCTCCGGCTGGATGCGGCGGGCCAGCTTGAGGATGCGTTGAAAAGGTTGGGGCTCCACTTCTTGGTAGCGCAATTCAGCACCTTCAGGGCCGTGAACCTGGATCTCGCCGCTGATGGAGAGCTGTTGAGCCGTGGCCTCGATGTGGAAGCGTTCCCGATTGGCACCGGGCACCCACAACTGGACGGTGTAGGCTTCGCCGCTCTCCCAAACCTGCAGAGGAGTGGGCAGGAAGGAGCGAGAGCGCCCCCGGTTGGGCTCCGCTTGCAGAGCTTGTACCTCGAAAAGCGGGCTGAAGTAAAGAGTTGCCATAGTGTCTCCTAGGGTAAATAGGCTAAGTCATCAATGGAGTTGAGGGAAGCGAAGAGATCTCGGCAAAGAAGGCTTGGCCTGCACTTGGGATTTGAATTCACAAAATCCTGCTCTGATCATCCAAGAAAGCCATCCCAGCGAGGGAGGGCAAACCGATCTGCGATAGGCAGGATCCCCTCACCTCATGGGGAAGAGGGATGAAAACAAACAGGGCAATCCAATGGTTCACCAAATTTTCGGGCTGGAGGCCCGCACC
>NZ_JANSIO010000489.1:0-552 GCF_047462195.1 Synechococcus sp. R3-13
GGATTTTCCTGCTCAAACTCCGGAACCTTGGCCAGAAGCCAAGGAGCAGGTGGCAGCGGCTTTGGGGATCCCACCTGTGGAGCTGTACCGCGGGGGTATGGGGGTGGCGGTGCTGGCTTCGGCGGGACAGGTGCAGCAGGTGCAACCGGATCTGGTTCAGGTTCAAGCGCTCCCCGTTCCGGGGTTGATCGTCACAGCCTCTGGGGCGGCTCTGGGGAATGGGCCGGATTTTGTCTGCCGCGTTTTCGCTCCTCGGCTGGGGATCCCGGAGGATCCGGTGACGGGATCCGCCCAGTGTTTTTTGATGCCCTATTGGGCCAAACGCCTGGGCCGACTTGATTTGAAGGCTCACCAGCTCTCGGCCCGCGGGGGCGAGCTGTGGTGCCGAGATCGAGGCTCACGGGTGGAGATTGCTGGGCAAGCGGTGCTGGTGATCAGAGGAGAGCTGAGGCTGCCTTAGAACCGTTGTCGACTAGGGTGCTAGCGGCAGGGAACAAGGCCTCCGGCCCGCTAGGGCGAGCAGTTGAAATAGATGGTAATAAAAACCACGAC
>NZ_JANSIO010000489.1:562-5870 GCF_047462195.1 Synechococcus sp. R3-13
ACAGAACAAAAAACACCTCGGATACCTCCGAGGTGCAGGCCAGGAAAGAGCTTGAGCTAGCCAAGGATTTCGGCGGCTTGAATGAGCTCCACCTGCTTTTTCTTGAGCACCAATAAGAGCTGGGCAATCGTAACGGCTGCCAGGAAAGCCACCAGCCATTTCACCCGCTCCGGGCTTTGCAGCACCAGATCCCGCTCCACCTGGCCAAAGCCGCCCACATTGGGATTGTTGGTGACGGGATCCCCTTCTTTGACGCTGTCGCCAACGGCAACCACCAGCTCCGGCCCAGGTGGCACCACCAGGTTGTGGATCCCACTTTCGCTCTCGAAGCTGAGAACTCTCGTGCCCGGCAGCTCGTATTCCGGGGGCACCAGGCTGGCCAATTCAGCCGGTAGATCGCTGATATCGGAGTCGAGGGTGGCAATGTTGACCAGACGCCCCGTGGCTGGGGCGCGGAAGACGTTGTTGTTGCTGAGGCTGCCGTCGGGGTTAAGCTGACCGCGACCTCGGTTGGCCCCGATGTAAACGCGATACTTCATGAAGGCCACCGAGGGATCCTCTTTCGGGTCAGGGGCCACCACCGGGAAGACGATTTCTTGATGCTGCTCGCCCGGCAAAGGCCCGACCAGGAGGATATTGGGCTTCGCGTCGCTGTAGGGGGTGATGTAGGTCTCGGCAGTTTCTTGCCGCTGTTCCTCGGTCATCTCGGCTTCGGTGGCCAGGCGGAAGCCCTCCGGCAAGACCACCACCGCGCCCACATTCAACCCACCCTTGCTGCCGTCTGCCAGCACCTGCTGCTTGCTCAGGTCATAAGGGATCCCAACTTTGATGGTGAACACCTGGCCGGGGGTGACGGCCTGGGTCACCTCGGCGCGAGTGGGCATGGCGTTCAGGTGGCAGTTGGCACAGACAATTTTTCCAGTCGCCTCGCGGGGGTTGTCGTAGGCCATCTGGGCATAGTAGGGGTAGGCTGCAGCCGGACGTGCCCCCATCCCCAGCAACAGCAGCAGCCCACAGAAGGCCAAGCAGATTCGCTTCATAACTCTCAGCTCAGAATGAATTTCCATCACAGGTTTAGGACACAGTCTTGGAACAGCCATCTCGACAATTTGCCCCAAATCGTTCGGCAAAAGCCGGCACAGCCAGCGGGATCCCTTGCCCTTTAGGTTTCCCGGAAATCGGGGCCTTGCCAAGGGCTGAAGCGGACGTTGTCGCCATCCACAGTGGCGCTCACCAGCTCCAGCGAGCGGGGAGCCGGCCCCCGAATCACCTTGCCATTGGCCGCGTACTGGGATCCGTGGCAAGGGCACTTAAACAAGTTTTCCCCCACATTCCAGGGCACCACGCAACCGAGGTGGGTACAAACCGCGTTGAGGCCATAGTTGGCCACCGCCCCGTTGTCGATCACGATGTAGGTGGGATCCCCTTTCAAACCTTGGGCCAGCACCCGGTCCGTGGCAGCATGGGTGGCCAACAGCTCACTGACACTGATGGGCTTGCCGAGAGCGTCCTGAGCGATGAGGCCCTCACCCCCTCCACCGGAAGAGGGCGGGATAAAGTACTTCACCACCGGGTAGAGGGCGCCCACCACTACGACTCCCACAGAGCCACTGAGCAGGGCATTGAGAAGAACCCGCCGGCTCATGGGGGGCGCTTCAAAGTTGCTAACCGCTTCCGTCATAATGGCAAATGCAGACCTGAGAAGTTTTAACGTTCGTTGACAAGCGACATCATCCTAACCGACCCCTCTGGCCAATATCGTTAAGAAATGCAACGCTGTAAGAGGCCGTGGCCTTCCTTCACAAGGTGAGCGGCCCACCCGGCAAGGTTGGAGCCAGATCCAAGCCAGTCTCAAGCAGTCCTGATGAAGGGATCCGACTTTCAAGCTTTGTTGCGCGAGAAGTGGGGCTGTTCCTACGACGTACAGTTGCGGCGTATCCAGCAGAAGGTGGTGCTGCTGGTGATGTGGCGCTACCTGGAGCAGCCCTCCTTTCCCTTGAGCGAGGCCGAGTATCTGGCCCACTTGGAGAGAGTGCTGGCCCATTTGCAGGCTTGGGGGGTGTGGGAATCGGTGCGCCGGGAGATCGAGTCCACCCGTCAGAGACCTCGTATGGGCAAGGCGGTGGCCATTCCTCTGGATTTGCAGAAGGTGGGGGAGCGGGTCTCGGAGTGGTTGCTGTGAGTTCTCCGGGGGAGAAAAAAGTCCAAGCAAACCCAAGCGCCGGATTCTCCGGCTGGCCAAGAAACTCGAATGGGTCTCAGCTCAAACGGCAGACCGGGAGTTTGCCCAACGGCCATGACCTCTCTAGAGGGGACGCGGCTTGCGCACTTGTTCGGTTTCGGGGCGATCCTGCTGAGCTTTGGATTCCAAAAGCTGGCGGAACACCGGATCGTCCAGACGGTAGTCCCGCTGCTCGATCAAATCCCGGTCGGTTGAGTAAATGGTGTCTGACTCTGGCACAACTTCTTGACGGCGGAAGCGGCGGGCAAAGTTGAGTTTGCGCAGCAGCGCCTCTGTGGGATGCTGCAGATGCTCTCGCCAAAGCTGCCGGACACGATTGCGACGCTCCACTCCCTGGTTACGGATTTGCAAGGCTAGCCAGCGAACGGTGGGCACCGCCAAAAACAGCGTGCCGTAGAGGAAGAGGAAGCCGATCAACGGGTAGATGAAGGCTAAAAAAGCATTGCTGCCGGCTGCCGCTGCCACCTCTTCCCGTGCCCCATAGAGAATGGCGGCCAGAAAGAAATTGAGAACTCCCAAGCCTCCTGCCAGGGTCAGTTGACCAGGCGTGGCCCGGCTGAACACCCAAGGTTTCTCCTGCAACACTTCGGGGATCCTCTTGGGCTCACGCTCTGAGGCGGCCACCTGCAGTTCCGGAAAGCGGTAGACAATGTCCCCGTCCTCGCTGACCTCCGGCTGGCCGTCGAACTTGAGCAAAATGGGCAGCATGTAATCTTCGTATTCCAAGGCCGGGGATCCCGGCTCCACATCCAGGTAGGGCAACACCTGTTCCGCTGCGATCACCCCCCCATTGGCACGAATCAGTTGGCCAATGAGGGCATAGCGCTCCTCCTCCAGGTTGGCATTGGGATCCCCGTCCCCAAAGAGGAAGCTGTACACCGCTTCCAGGAAGTTCAGCTCGGATTTTTGCGGCTGGCGGGGGCGCGTCCGACCGGAGTAGCTGCCATAGTAGGGATAGGGATCCCAGAAGGGGTTGCCGATCCAAAGGTTGGGGAAGTAATAAAACCCTATCCCCCGCGACCGGCTGCGATTGTCCTGCTCGCGGCTACTGGCCATCTGCAAGGCAATCAACGCCAGGACGATCAAGACAATCGACACCACCAGCAGGATGCCGAAGGAGATGCGCAGCCCATAGAGGAAGCCCCCCCACAACCGGCGACGCAGGGCTGCTAGCCGATCCTGCTGCTCCTTGCGCTTGAGAATGCTGCGAAAATCCGGCGGGAAAACATAGGTAATCTCCCCCTGCCGGGAAACCTGGAGATGCCCCTCCGCCTTTTGGGCCAAATTCAGCAGCTCTTGTTTGGCCTCGTGTAGAGCCAAGCCCGTGCTGGATGCAATATCTCCCAGCGTGACCCGCAGGCCCAACTGTTCCACTGCATCCATCACCAATGTTTGGGTAGCCACTCTTAACCTCCGCTTTCTGCCCCAATTGCCGAGGAGCCTGTCGGGATCCCTGGACGCAGATCCGCTCCCCTGAGCTAGACCTATCGTTTCCTCTACTCCCAGTATCTCCCCACTAACCCAGCAGCGGCGAGGGTTATACCCCCCTCTAGGGCAGCCAAGCCATCACGGCCAGCAGGGTCGAGAGGATCCCGATCAACACCCAGATGAGGGGCTTAGTGTCCAACGGGGGATCCGCTGCCCGGCGGCTGAGGGGATCCCCAGATCTTGGGGAAGGGCCTTTGCGTTGGGAGCGCCCATAGGCCAAGCGGTACTCTGGGGGATCAGCTTCCTCCAGCCGGCTGAGATCGGGAATTTCGCTCAACCACTCCGCTGGACGCCGCAGACGAGGGGCTTGCCAGATACCCAAGACATAGCGAGCCTGCTGGGCAACTTCTGGATCTGGGTTGCGCAGCAAGGTTTGGGCCAACAGGATGGCCTCCTGCGTTTCGCCAAGGGCTTCTTGGGCCAGGGCCTGCCAGAGCCGTAGCTTACCCGACTGCGGATAGCGGCTTTGGGCCTGCTTAACCTCCTCTAGCGCCTGCCGGTATTGTCCTCGCTCGAACCTCAACTGGATCAGAGCCAAGTGCTGAGACAATCTCAGGTCTTTGGGAAGCGTCATGCTCAGGATCCGCAGGCTAGGTCAGCTTCTGTTCTACCCCAAACCCCACCAGCAGCAGCTCCTGCAAAGGCTGACCCTGAGGGGGACGTTGGTAGGTAAGGATCTGCCGCAGGCGCAGGCGCGGATTCAGTAGAGTGATGGTATCTACGGCAACCACACGAGTGTAGGTGGTGGTCATCACCAGTTGCAGGGATCCGGGATCAAACCGGAAAGCCGCCACCATCGGGCGATCTTCCTCGTAGGCCCGATCCCGCAGGTAGTCTCCCTGCAGCCCCAGGGGGGTTTCCTGCCGAGGGACGAACAGCATGTTCAGCTCTTGCCCGGCCTCCTCCCCCGTTTCGGAAACGGTCTCAAAAGCCAAGTGAAAGCCCAAAAAACCATCCACGTTGTGGTTGGGGTAGTTGTTGTCGGTGAGCACCTTGTGCTTGAGCTCAGGGGTGAGGGTGCGAATGGTGAACTCGGTGCGGGAGCGCTCCACCTCGCCACGGTCTAGGTAATGGTAGGTGCGCTCTGTGCGCCAAGCTCCAATGCAGCAGTTGAAAAAGTGGTGAAATTGCTGGATAGCGTTCATGCGGGCGGGAGCGGACAGAGTCAGAAACCGGCGCTGGAGCCGAGAAGTGGCCCAGAAAACCCTGCCTCTGATCCTAAAACGAATCGAAAACAACCAGGAATCCAAATCCTAATGCCAACGATTGAGATCCGGGTCTGGAGCGGGATCTCCTCCCTCACCCGCTTTTGGCCACCGGGATCCCTTGGGTCTGCCCCAACAACTCCAAGGCTCGCTGGAGCTGGATGTCCTCCGGCCCGGCCAAGGTTTCCGCCGTCAGAGGAACGGATCCCTCCGCCACCACCACATCGGGCTGGATCCCCTGGCGATGGATGTCGTGGCCGCTGGGGGTAAGGTACTTGGCCGTGGTCACCGCCAGCCCCGAGCCATCCGCCAGCTCCAGCAGGGATTGAATCAGACCCTTGCCAAAGGTGCGCGTTCCTACCAGTTGGGCTCG
>NZ_JANSIO010000490.1:0-223 GCF_047462195.1 Synechococcus sp. R3-13
TTTCAAGGTGCGTTCGCGAGGGAGTACGGAGATTCCTCGACACAGATATTAACATTGTCCTCGCGGCCAAGCGCAAGCGGGGAAATTGAGCTTGCTACGGCCATTATGTCACGTTTTTGGGCCAATCGGGGCAAAAGATCTAAAGTTTCCCTTAAAATCTTGTGCCGGCAGAGTCAGGCTGGTGATGGCTCGCCCCGACAGATCGCGCACAAAACTTTACAAT
>NZ_JANSIO010000490.1:233-3213 GCF_047462195.1 Synechococcus sp. R3-13
CGGCCCGGTGGAGAGCCTCAGAAGATCAGGTAGTCCGGCGGCTCATAGGGGGGAGGCCCCCCGAAGACTTTGGCCTGCTTCTTGGCCGCGGCATCCAAAGGGTAGGCCCGCAGACTGTCTTCCTTGAGATTCAGCAGGGGCAACCACGACTGTTCCAGCTTGTTTTCCAACTCTGCAGTGTCCAGTGGGCATTCGAACACGGAGTATTGCACCCGCTGGCAACACTGTTCCAACTGCTTGGCCAACTGTTGTCGCCGCTTATCGTCCACCACGTCGTAGCAAACCAACCACAGCATCAGCGCAGCTCTATGGGCTCATAGTCTAGGTCACCGCTCACCAGGCAACGGCTCAGCCGGCGGGCTTGCTCCAGCACAATTTGACTGAGGGGCAGGCGGCGAGATTGGGGAGGATAGAGCAATGGCTCGCGGAAGCGGCGTTCCAGCTCTCCCAAAAACAGTTTTTTGGCCAGGGATCCCAGCCATATGCCTGTCCCATCCGGCGACGGCTCAAAGTCTTCCGGCGTGAGCAGGCCAGCCTTGACAAGCTGGAGCACAGCCCAATCCACCACCAAGGGTCGAAACTCCTCCATCATGTCCAGCACCAGGTTGGGGCGGTAGGGCAAGTTGGCGTGGAAAAAGCCGAGATAGGGATCCAACCCGGCCATCACCACTGCGGAGAACACGCGGGCCAGCAGCACCCCGTAGCCCCAACTGAGCAGAGCGTTGATCGGGTCGAGCGGCGGCTGTCGGTTGCGGCCAGTGAAGTTCCACTCAGGCGGAAAGCAATGTTGCAGGGATTGGTAGTAGGTGCGGGCGCAAATGCCCTCCAGGCCCATCAGCGCTTCTCGATCCGGAGGAGTGGTGGAGCGATCCAACTGTTGCAGGTAGGCGGCGATAACATCAATACCCTCCTGTAAGGGGGCAATTTGGCCGCGGGTAGCCCGGTTGTGCAGTTGTAGAATTGCCCGTTGGTTGCGAATCTTGCCGCGCACAATCACCTTGGCCCACCTCAGCCCCCAGGGGGAGTAGGCCCGCTGATACTGGGCCAGACGGATCTCAGAGTTGGTGGAGAAGGATCCCTGCAGGCGACCGCGAAAACCGCCATCCGCACGCAAAAAAATGGTTTCGATGCCTCGATCCAGCAGTTGGGCCAAAGCTGCGCTGGTCAATTGGATCCCGGGCAACACCACCACCAGCTCCACCTCCGCAAGGCGGCAAAGCTGCTCTTGACCACGGCGGCGAATGAGCAGGGTTTGGTTTTGGCAGTGAACCACAGTCCCCGGCTCGGTTAGGTAGAGGGTGGTCATGGGCAGGAAGGTCAAGAAAGCTTCAGGTCGGGGCGATAAAACTGCAGCTCTGCCTGGGCTTCCCGAGCCATCTGTTCCCGGTAGGCCAGGGGAGCGATGACCTCGCCGTTGGGCCGCCAATCCCGCAGGCGCATGGTGAAATTGGTATCTCCCACCCGTACCCAGGCGCGGAAGTACCGGTCGCTGGTTGGCCTTTGCCGGACAATGTTCAAAATCTGTTCGCGCTCCCGCGCATCCGCCACTGCCTGCTGCACCAAAGCCGGGATCCGCTTGTAGGCAATGGGCTGGAAGGTGGGATGTCGCACTGTGCTTTCCACATAGCGACGGGCAAACTCCGGGGAAAATCGAAGGATCAACAATGCCTTGGGCAGGTAAAAATCGGATCCCCAGGCTTCTTCCCATGCTGCTTGGACTTCCTCTGGGCTGGGCAGCTTCCTCTGCCGTTTGCGGGTTGCCAGCTCTGGCGGAATGGAAGGAGCGTCCCAGGGAATCACCGCCAGGCGCTCAGACTGGATCCGATCCAGCCGAAAATTGTGCCAGCCCAGGGATCCTTCGGGGGTGGGAAGCTGGCCAAAGGCTGCCAAATACTTGGCGCGGCGGGCATAAAACAGGCAGACCGGATAGGTGAGAATACGCCGGATCCCATGTTGGCGGGTGGCGTAGTCAAAACCGATCACCCCTGCTTCTGGGTTGGCCCAAAGGGCTTCTAGCTGGCTTTGATATTCATCCACCCGTTCTTGCTGTTCGTCCGAGAGGATGTACTCAAACCAGACAAACAGCCGCCGCTGCGAGTGCTGATCGCGCCAGCGGGACGGAGTCCTTTGATTTTCCCAGATTTCATCCAGCAAAACCTGCACATCTGGATGTACAAAGGCCACATCGCTGAGGATGTGATAGATCTGTTCCAGTTGATGGCCCGATAAGGTCAAAGCCGATGAAGATACGGGCAGTTGGGGACGATCCCCCGGCGCACGGCAGCGAAAATTATCTCTCCGCCTAGAGTTGGCCTGAATTTGTTGCAGCCAACCCCGGGCAGCCAGGTAATCCAGCTCTTTGCGCAGGGTGCGGTGGGTCTTGTGAAAGGGTTGAGCAGATAGCAGCGCTTCCAGATCCGGAACTTCTGCTTTTAAGGCGGCCAATAGGTTGGGATCCTTCAGCCAAAACCTCAAGGGTTTCCAGCAAATGCAGTCAACATCAGGACAGGGTGAAGGGATCCCTTGTGCCAGATCCTGCTTGGGGTGCCGTGGTGAGAGCAAGCGATCCCGAATGTGGGTGTAGCCAAAGGTTTCCGGCAGGTCTGGCCAGCGGTTTTCGCCATAGAGGCAGTGGAGCAGTACCCACAGGCGCACGGCCCGCTCCAGGCGCTCGGCCAACTGACCGCCCGCTAACCAACGCAACACTTCCACCGTCAAAGGCAGCTCAAATCCGCTCATCCGACAGTTCCCTCGGTTCTTAGGTCAACCAGTTGATGGCACTCCAGGCCAGGGGTTTTCTTGGAGCAAGGCGCAAGTGAGAGCCTGACCACTCTGCCACGATTTGGAATCCTCCACTTCCAATCTCTTCCATACTGAAGTCAACCTGTCTCGTCAAATCTGCCCATGGCTGCTGTGGCACTGCATTTGCTTTCCGGCTGTCTGGCCGCTCGCGCCAGCGGGACGGAGTCCTTTCGCGCCA
>NZ_JANSIO010000490.1:3223-4513 GCF_047462195.1 Synechococcus sp. R3-13
GGACCCTCGAAGATCCCATTCTTCGGAACTGTCTTTTCAGGTCATCGAAATTGAGCTGACCCGACCGGATCGCCTGGTTTTTCCAGAGGATTTGGCTCAGCTTCAGCTGCCTGCCGGGATCAATGCCCAGTTGGGGGTGGTTCTGACGGGGCGGGCCCCCATTTGGCTGTATGGCTGGCTGGTGCATGAGTGCCACTTCACCCGTTGGGTGGCCTGTTATGACCCACGCTTGGGCGCGGTGGTGGTCTCCAGCCATACCCCCGAAGTGCGGGTGGGCCAGGTCATCCCCTGGGTGCAGGGAAGGCCGGGCAAGGCCTACGGCCCGCTGACGCGAACAGAATTGGCAGCGGCGGTGATGGTGGTGGGCCCCCCCGACAGTGGCAAAAGCCGTCTTGCCCGCGCCCTCTTCGAAGCTCTGCTGCCGGAGCATCCCGATATTTATCTGCAACGGGCCCATTGGGATGGGGAAGGCAATTGGACTCTGGACTTACCCCTAGAACAGGCCGAAGCCCTCAAGCAGCGGTACCGGGGCCGTTCAACCCCTGAGTTTTTTGGCTTCCATGCCCAGGCCATTCTGGCTTTGCGTCGGCAAAAGAGCTTGGTGATTGTGGATGTGGGCGGCAAGGTGGATCCGCAAAAGCAGCCGATCCTGGAAGCCTGCTCCCACTACCTGGTGGTCAGCCGGGATCCCGAGGCTATCCCTCTCTGGCACGAGTTTTGTCGAGACCGGGGCAATTTGCGCTGTGTGGCCATCCTGCACACCTCGCCCGGCCCTCCTCAAGTGCTCAAAGACTCACCTGAGTTGGAAATTCGCTGGGATCCCAACTCTCCTCCCCCCGCGGAGCTGCTGCGGGCGGTGCGCCGCCTCATTCACTAGAGCTGCAGGTTCAGAATTGGAGGGGCGGGTCAGCATATATCGCATCCCGGACGCTGGCCGTTTTGGACGAGCGGTTGCACGGCGTTGTGTGCGAGTTCCAAGAGAGGTTTGCGGATCGCCTGCCCAGGGGCTGCACCTGATGGCCAAGGTGTGTGGTTTTTGGGTTTTGGGTTGCCTTGTCGCCCTCTCGCTCCGTCAACTGCTCCAGGTTGGATTTACCGGTAAGCCGCCTCTGGGTTGGCTTCATGGCCGTAGAGATAGCTGAGAACCGAGTTGCGCAGGCGGTAGTACTGCGGATCTTCAAGAATCCGCTCGCGATCCCGGGGGCGCGGGAAGGGAATGGTCACGATCTGCCCGATGGTGGCTGCAGGGCCATTGGTCAAAGGACTCCGTCCCGCTGACGCGAAAGGACT
>NZ_JANSIO010000490.1:4523-13793 GCF_047462195.1 Synechococcus sp. R3-13
GCGCGATCAGCACCAGGCGGTCGGCCAAAAACAGCGCCTCATCAATGTCGTGGGTAATCATCAAAACCGTGCAGCGATGTTCATCCCAAATGCGCAACAGCTCCTCTTGAAGCTCCTCTTTGGTAATGGCATCCAAGGCCCCGAAGGGTTCATCCAAAATCAGCACTTCTGGACGGATGGCCAACGCACGAGCAATGGCTACCCGCTGTTTCATCCCTCCCGAAATTTGCGAGGGATATTTCTGAGCGGCTTCCCCCAGCCCCACCAAATCCAAATGTTCTTCCACAATTCGATGCTTTTCCGACTGGCTCTTTTGGGGAAATACCGACCGAACGGCCAAATAAACATTTTCATAAACCGTGAGCCAAGGCAACAGGGCATACCCTTGAAACACTACCATGCGCTCCGGGCCAGGAGCTGTAATCGGCTGCCCTTTCAGCTTCACCGAGCCACTGGTGGGCTGGGCAAATCCGGAAACCATATTCAGCAGGGTGGTTTTGCCACAGCCGGAATGCCCAACCAAGCAGACAAACTCTCCCTCGTTCACACTGAGGTTGATATCTCGCAAGACGGGATAATCCCCCTTGGGAGTTGAGTAGGTCTTGCTGACATTCTCAAGGCTTAGGTAGGGTTCTGCGGCTACGTTCGCTGGGGTAGAGGTTGTCAAGAGGGCAGTCATCGTAGGGTGCTCCAACTCATGATTTTCTCACAACGGGGAATGTGCTTTTGCAAGGGCGCCCAAGTGGGTATCTAGAGCAACACAGGACGACGATCTAAGGCAACCTCGGCTACATAAATATCGTGCTTAATCGCCAAACTGTTGAGGTAGGCCAGGGGATCCTCACCATTAAAGGGGATCCCATCGAACAACTGAATGGGCTGCCTTTGGTAGGAGACATCCAGTCCCAGCTCGCGGGCTGCCGTGCTGAACACCCCCACCTGACATACCCGCTCCACGATCTCCACCCAGTTGCGAGGGAAGGGCAGATCCCCCCAGCGGGCCATTTGGGTCATTATCCACAGATGCTCGGTGCGGCTGGGACGGTTGCCGGCTCCCAGAAAGAAGCGGTGGTGGGCATATTCCCGCATCGGCCTGTCCAAGTCACAGATCAGACGCTGGGGATCCCCCAGGTGAATGTAGGATGGGTCGGTGCTCAGGTAGGCACGGCGGCTGAGCAGCTCGCGAATCTCATCGTGATGGGCCGGGTCTTCGCAGTAGCGGCAGGCTTCCAACAGCGCTTTGACCAAGGCAATGTGGGTGTTGGGGTAGGCTCTGGCCCAATCTTCTCGCACCCCCAACACTTTGCCGGGATGGCCCAGCCAAATCTCCAGGTCTGTAGCCACCGTAAAGCCACTGCCCTCTAAGGCTGCCCGCAAATTCCAGGGCTCTCCCACACAGTAGCCATCGATGTTGCCGGCTGTCAGGTTGGCCACCATCTGGGCCGGAGGCAGCGTTTTCAGTACCACATCGTGATCCGGGTGGATCCCGCCGGCTGCCAGCCAGTAGCGCAACAGCAAATTGTGCATAGAGCTGGGATGCACCACCCCAAAGGTGAGCCGACGGCTGGGACTATCCAGAATGTAAGCCTTCAACTGGCTGAGGGTGTGGATCCCTTGCTCGTAGAACCGCTTATGCAAGGTGATGGCATTGCCGTTGCGGGTCAAGGTGAGGGCCGTAACCACCGGTTGAGGCGGGTTATCCCCTCCGCCCAAAGACATCCACACCGGCATACCGGCGGGCATTTGGGCCGCATCCAGATAACCTCCCTGAATGCCGTCTTGGATCCCTCGCCAACTGGTTTCCCGCACCAAATTCACTTCTTCCAAGCCGTGTTTGGCAAAAAACCCTTTTTCTTTAGCTACAGCCAAGGGAGCGCAGGCAGTGAGGGGCACAAAGCCGATCTCCAAGTTGATCTTTTCCAAGCCATGCCTGGCCACCACAGTGCTGCGGCGAGCACGCCATTGCTTAATCCGTTTTTGTTGGTTCAAAAAGTAGATGATCTCGCTGCGGTAGCTGTAGTAGCTGGGATGGTTGACCACATCCAGCCGACGGCGGGGCCGAGGAATGTCAATGGTTAAAATGTTCCCAATTCGGGATCCCGGCCCGTTGGTGAGCATGACCACACGATCTGACAGAAGAACCGCTTCGTCCACATCGTGGGTGACCATGAGGGTGGTCATCTGATGTTCTTCACAGATGCGCATTAACTGCTCTTGCAAGTTCCCCCGCGTGAGCGCATCCAAAGCGCCAAATGGCTCATCCAACAACAACACTTTGGGCCGCAAAGCCAGGGCACGGGCAATGGCCACCCGCTGCTTCATACCCCCGGACAATTGGGCTGGGAGCTTATCTGCTGCGTGGCGCAAACCCACCAGATCAATGTGCTCTTCCACGATCTGCTGACGCTCAGCCGGAGAATGGTTTTTAAGAACGGCATTCACCGCCAGCGCAATGTTTTGCCGAACCGTTAGCCAGGGCAAAAGCGAGTAATGCTGAAACACCACCATGCGATCGGGGCCGGGAGCCGTAATGGTATGTCCATCCAAAGCTACGATCCCCCCCGTAGGCAAAGACAGCCCCGCCACCATGTTCAATAGGGTGGATTTGCCACAGCCGGAGTGGCCGATTAAGGAGACAAACTCCCCTCGATGGATTTGCAGATCGATCCCTTTCAGAGCAAGGTATTCCTGCCCTCCGGGCAGAGGAAAAGATTTTTCCACCTGCTCTACACTGACCAATACAGACACAGAAAACCTCCCAACCTATCACCCGTCTAGCCTCAAACCAACCACATACTGACAACACATCCAACACATCATTGGTTGGCTATCTTGTTTTGCAAAACAGACATCAGGCGATCCAAAAGCAATCCCACCGCTCCGATGTAGATGACGGCAACGATGATCTCCGTAACGTAGTTCTGCTGGTAGGCGTCCCAGATGAAAAAGCCGATCCCCGGCACACCCGACATCACAATCTCTGCGGCAATAATCGCCAGCCAAGACAGGCCGATGCCGATGCGCAGACCTGTGAACATGTAGGGCAGGGCTGAGGGCAGCAACACCTTAAAAAAGAAGTCCACTTTGGAGAGCTTGAGCACTTTGGAGACGTTGATGTAGTCTTCCGGGATCTGTCTCACCCCCACAGCCGTGTTGATGAGAATGGGCCAAATTGAGGTGATAAAAATAACAAACAGGGCAGCCGGCTCATTGCGTTGCAAAGCAGCCAAGGAAATGGGCACCCAAGCTAAGGGAGCTACCATGCGCAAAAATTGGAAAATGGGATCCAAAGCTCGGTTGATCCACACACTGCTTCCCACCAAAATGCCCAACGTGATGCCCACCAAAGCGGCACTGCAATAGCCGATGGCCACCCTTTGTAGGCTGGCCAAGGTTTGGCGCAGCAGCCCTTGGTCGAGGTCGCTGTTGCGATACAAAGGATGCAGGATCAGATATCGGCTGCGCTCGTCCATCCACACATCCCAAGGCCCCGGCAGCCGAATTAGGTTGGCACTGGCCAAGATCTGCCAGATGAGCAGAAATCCAACAATGCCCACCACAGGGGGGAGAATCTGATCTCGGTACTTCGCCAAATCGAACTTCGCCGTTGCAGATTTTGCCGGAGAAGAAAGTGTTGTCGTCATAGCTCCTGGAGAGGATAGGGTTTTACAAGGTTCTCTGTTGTCGCGCTCTCAGAACATTCCAGCCGCAGGGTTCTACAACGTGTTGGAAACAGAGCATGAACTGGGATTGGCCTTGCCTTTTCTTTGGATGGGCAAACACAGGGATTGCAAACTCAACAAAACTCTCACGACAATCAGAAAACTCAGGATTCCTACGGCTATTGAGAGGATGAGCTTGTCCCAGCGGGGCTGGGCCGGCCTCTCAAAAGGAGGATCCCTGAAGAGTTCGCGCGGAACGTGAAGTAGAGCCAACATAGCCGATCCTCAACATGGCATTTAAAGTTATTCAAAAAGTGCGAGGCTCATAGCATCCATCAACTTTCCATCGTTTGGGCAGAAAGCTCGGCACCGCTTTTTTCGACCTCGTGGGATCCCACAGGTAGGCAGGATCCCTGTTGTGCAAGAGATGCGTCTGTGTTGGCCGGGGTTGATATTAGACCCTTTTGATTTTCAGGCTGTTCAGGTAAGCCTGCGGATCCTGTGGGTCAAACACCACACCGTCAAAGAAACGCTCTGTTCCCCGCGAGGTGTTGTTGGGGATGTTCTTCACCCCCAGTGCCTGGGCGGCCTCACGCCAGAGATCTTCACGGTTCACTTCATCCACCAGACGACGGGCAGTATCCAGATCGGGAAGGAAGCGAGCGTGAAAGCCCCAACGCAAGGATTCCGTCAGGAACCAAAGGTCATGGCTCTTGTAGGGGTAAGAGACGCTGCCCCGGCCATCTTCCCAGTACAAGGGCCCGGCATTGAAATCTTGAACAGCTGGCTTGCCGTCTCCCAATTCGTAGTTGCCTTGAAAGGGAGGGGTGAGAACTTCAACCGGCACATTCAGGTAGGCACGCCCTGAGAGAATGCGTGTCAGTTCTTCTCGGTTGGCCGGATCGTCGCACCATTGCTGCGCTTCCATCACCGCCATCAAAGTGGCTTGTGTGGCCCTGGGGTTTTGCTCTACCCAATCGGCGCGAATGGCCAAGTATTCTTCGGGGTGAAAGGGCCAAATCTGTTGGGTAAGGGCCGCCATAAACCCGATCCCATCTGCCACAATTCGGTAGGGCCAGGGATCCCCGGTGCTAAAAGCATCCATGGTGCCATTGCGCATCCCCTGCACCGTTTCGGCAGAGGGCACCGTCAGGAGGTCAATGTCTTGATCCGGATCTACTCCCCCGGCGGCAAGCCAGTAGCGGATCCAAAAATCTTGATTGACGTTGGGGAAGGTATGAGCGGCCCTGAATTTGCGTCCGTTGCTGGCGCTGAAATTTTTGATGTAATCCGCGGCTCCCGAGATATCCAGCCCCAAACCCTTGCCAGCATGCATTCCGGCAATGGCAATCCCGTTGCCTTGGGTGATCAACTGACACAGAACTGCCATGCGCACCGGCCGATTGTTGGTGATGGCGCCAATGTGGATCATGTGAGGCATCGGCATCTGCCACTGGCCACCGTCGATTCCCCCACCCGCTGAGCCGATGACCACGTTGTCACGGGCTGCCGGCCAACTGGCCTGCTTCAAAACCTCTACACCGGTCATGCCATGTTTGTCGAAAAAGCCCTTCTCCTTGGCGATGATCAGGGGGGCAGACTCCACAATCGGTATAAAGCCTAACCTGAGATTGGGGGTTTCTGGGCCGCTGGCCTGGGCAACCCAGTAGCCTGTGCTGGCCCGTGCTAAGCTGCCACTCACGAGTCCACCCACGGTGGCCGCACCCGCAGACAGCAAAAAGTTACGACGTGACGTCATGCTCACCTCATCGAAAGGATATGTGAAGGCAAGATGGAAGCTTTCCGGTTCAAGTCGCCTGACCCATGGATTTCCTTCGTGAAATCTCAAGAAATCCTTAAATCTCAGCTTGGTTGATATCCTAAGGGCAAATAAATATAGAAACAATACAATTATTATTTTGGTAAGCATAGACTTCCGTTTATCATTGTTGCGATGGCTTAGGTCTCAATGGCGTTTCCTCCAACGGCGGCTTGCTCTGGGCAAAACAACTCAACAGATTGGGGATCCCTGCCCCATGCCGGCTATCACTGGGATGGCTGCACAGAGCGGTTTTTTGAGGGCTGGTACAGCCGCGTCACCTTGCCCGGGGATCCGCCCATTAGCTTTGCCTTCATGTACGCCATCGATCCCAAGCGTGGGGGCATGGCTCAGGTGTTGGGGCCGGAGGAGGAGTTGCATTGGCGCACCTTCCCCAATCCCCGCCGCTTTTGGGCCAGCTCAACCCATCTGGCCTTGGGGCACTCAGGGATCCCAGGCCCCGGCTGTCGCGGCCTTCAGGATCCCTTCACCTTCTTCCAGCGCACCGCCAGCGGCTACCAATACACCGCCCACCTCAACCAGGGGATTTTGCCGGATCCCTTGGGCTCTGAGCCCATTCGCTGGCTTTACCGCATTCAGCCTCGTTTTGCCTATGGGATCCCACCCCGAGCCACCATGGGAGCCTGGTCTTATCTGCCCATCTTTGAGCCGGGCTGGCAGATCCTCATGAGCCATGGCTTGGCCACCGGCTGGGTGGAGTGGAGAGGCAGGCGCTATGCATTTCAGCAGGCTCCCGCCTACGCCGAAAAAAATTGGGGCCAAAGCTTTCCTCGCCGCTGGTTTTGGATCCAGTGCAACGCCTTTCCCCAACATCCCGGCCTTAGCCTCACCTGTGCCGGAGCTGAGCGGCAGGTGCTCACCCGCCCCGAAGAAGTGGCCCTGATCAGCCTGCATGGATGGGGATCCCAGCCCTTTTTGGAATGGCGACCCGGATCCGCTCGGCTGACCTGGCAAGTGGATCCCTGGGGATCCTGGCGAATCTGGGGAGAGAGCGCCCTCTGGTGTATTCGGCTGGAAGGGCACACGCGGCGGCCTGGCCAAACTGTATTCACTCCTGGCCCAGAAGGGATGCAGCGCAACTGTCGGGATACCCTGGCAGGGCATCTGCACCTACAGCTTTGGCAGCGCAACGGCCAAGTCTGGACGCCGGTGATCAAGGCCACCAGCCCCCAAGCCGGCCTCGAAGTGGGGGGAGAAGTCCGGCAACCTTGGCAAGGGCAATGTTAACGCTGGCGGATATCTACACCCCCGTTGGACTTTCCAAAAAACGCTCTTGTGCTAGAATGCCTAAGCCACATTGATAGATGTCCATCTCTGTCTCTGGATAGTACTGGATAGTATCTGAGTAACTATGGACAGATAGTGTGGACAGACAGTCAACCGTGGTTGGCCCGCCCCTTTTGCGCCTGTAGCTCAGTGGACTAGAGCACGTGGCTACGGACCACGGTGTCGGGAGTTCAAATCTCTCCAGGCGCGTTTTGGCCCCAGACAGCTTCCGTCTGGGGTATTTACCGTCCCTTGGTTTCGCCAGAACTTGTGCTAGGATTACCCCTATCAAGTCCGCCTTGATGCAGGCGTAGGGAGCCCGAGGATCATGTTTGAACGCTTTACAGAAAAAGCCATCAAGGTGATCATGCTGGCCCAAGAAGAAGCCAGACGGTTAGGTCACAATTTCGTTGGCACCGAGCAAATTTTGTTGGGGTTAATCGGCGAGGGCACTGGGGTCGCCGCCAAAGTTCTCAAGTCCATGGGAGTGAACTTGAAGGACGCCCGCATTGAAGTCGAGAAAATTATCGGTCGGGGATCCGGTTTTGTGGCCGTCGAGATCCCTTTCACTCCCCGCGCCAAGCGAGTGCTGGAACTCTCCCTAGAAGAGGCCCGCCAGCTCGGCCACAACTACATCGGCACTGAGCACCTGCTCCTGGGCCTAATCCGAGAGGGGGAAGGGGTGGCAGCCCGCGTTTTGGAAAACCTGGGGGTGGATCTCTCCAAGGTGCGCACCCAGGTAATCCGCATGTTGGGCGAGACCGCCGAAGTGACGGCGGGGGGGGGATCCTCCAGTCGCACCAAAACGCCCACCCTGGACGAATTCGGCTCCAACCTCACCCAACTGGCCCAGGAGGGCAAGCTGGATCCGGTGGTCGGTCGGACGCGGGAGATCGAGCGGGTGATCCAGATCCTGGGCCGCCGCACCAAGAACAACCCCGTCCTCATTGGCGAGCCGGGGGTAGGCAAAACTGCCATTGCCGAAGGCTTGGCCCAGCGCATCGTGCAGGGGGATGTGCCCGATATTTTGGCCGACAAGCGGGTGATCAGCCTGGATATTGGCTTGCTGGTGGCCGGCACCAAGTACCGCGGCGAGTTTGAAGAGCGCCTCAAGAAAATCATGGATGAGATCCGCAATGCCGGCAACATCATCCTGGTCATCGACGAGGTGCATACCCTGATCGGGGCCGGGGCTGCCGAAGGGGCGATTGATGCCGCCAACATCCTCAAGCCTGCTTTGGCCCGCGGCGAGCTGCAGTGCATCGGCGCCACCACCCTGGATGAGTACCGCAAGCACATCGAGCGGGATGCCGCCCTGGAGCGTCGCTTCCAGCCCATTATGGTAGGCGAGCCGACGGTCTCCGAGACCATCGAGATCCTGTTTGGCTTGCGGGAGCGCTACGAGCAGCACCACAAGCTAAAGATCTCCGATGCCGCCTTGGATGCAGCCGCCAAGCTGGCCGACCAGTACATCTCCGACCGGTTCTTGCCAGATAAGGCCATCGATTTGATCGACGAGGCTGCTTCGCGGGTGCGCCTGATCAACTCTCAACTGCCCCCGGCGGCCCGGGAGCTGGATCAAGAGTTGCGGCGAGTGCTCAAGGAGAAAGACGCTGCGGTGCGGGCCCAGAACTTCGACAAGGCTGGTGAGCTGCGGGATCGGGAGATGGAGATCAAGCAGCAGATCCGCGCCATTGCCGCTGCTAAGAAGGCGGAAGAAAGCAGCCGCAGCGAGATGCCCGAAGTAACCGAAGAGGACGTGGCCCAAGTGGTCAGCGCCTGGACGGGGGTGCCGGTGGCCAAGCTGACCGAGAGCGAGTCAGTGAAGCTGCTGAACATGGAAGAAACCCTGCACCAGCGCATCATCGGCCAAGACGAAGCGGTGCGGGCCATCTCCCGGGCCATCCGCCGCGCTCGGGTGGGGCTGAAAAATCCCAACCGCCCCATCGCCAGCTTCATCTTCTCCGGCCCAACAGGGGTGGGCAAAACCGAGCTGACCAAGGCTTTGGCAGCCTACTTCTTCGGCTCCGAGTCAGCCATGATCCGCCTCGACATGTCGGAATACATGGAGCGGCACACGGTCAGCAAGCTGATCGGATCCCCGCCGGGCTATGTGGGCTACAACGAGGGGGGTCAGCTCACAGAAGCGGTGCGGCGTCGCCCCTACACGGTGGTGCTTTTCGATGAGATCGAGAAGGCGCACCCGGATGTGTTTAACCTATTGCTGCAAATCCTGGAGGATGGCCGCCTGACCGATGCCAAAGGCCGCACGGTGGACTTCAAGAACACCCTGATCGTGATGACCTCCAACATCGGCTCGAAGGTCATCGAGAAGGGCGGCGGCAGCCTCGGCTTCGAGTTCAACACCAACGACGAGGATGCCAACTACAACCGCATCCGCAACCTGGTGAACGAGGAGCTGAAGCAGTACTTCCGTCCGGAGTTCCTCAACCGCGTGGACGAGATCATCGTCTTCCGGCAACTGACCAAGGATGAGGTGAA